>JAIBBB010000185.1 GCA_019694905.1 Cyclobacteriaceae bacterium | reverse complement strand
CGACCATCCAGGTTCATGACAGCGGTCATATAAGGGGTCATGGGTAATGACTTCCTTAAGGCAACGACCCGAGCCATGGACATCTTTAGCATCCTCATTCTGATCCTGTTTGGTACCGCCATCGTCGACCTCATTGTGGGTGTCAGTAACGATGCTGTCAATTTTCTCAACTCTGCTGTAGGATCCAGGGCGTCCTCCTTCCGCACAATCATGATTGTGGCCAGCCTGGGGATTCTGCTCGGGGCTACTTTCTCTTCCGGCATGATGGAAGTCGCCCGCAATGGTTTGTTCAATCCGGGCTATTTCACTTTTCGCGAGGTGATCTACATTTTTCTGGCGGTGATGCTCACCGATATAATTCTGCTGGACGTCTACAATGACTTTGGACTGCCAACCTCCACGACGGTTTCACTTGTATTTGAACTGCTGGGTTCCGCCTTCGTCACGGGTATTCTTACCTCGCTGGCAAAGGGGATGGACTGGACGGCCATTGATCTTGGTAAGATCCTCAACTTCTCGAGCGCAATCACCATCGTTACTGGTATCTTCCTTTCTATTTTCCTGGCGTTTATCGTTGGTAGCATTATCCAGCACATCAGCCGGATAGTGTTCACCTTCTCACTCAATGAGTCACTTCGCCGCTATGGTGCACTTTTTAGCGGGATTTCAATCACTACGATTGTTTACTTCCTGCTTATCAAAGGCGCCAAGGGCAGTTCGTTTATCACCGACGATCAGGTGAAATGGGTGATGGACAATGCCTGGATCATCAACATGGTTTCGTTGGTGTTCTGGAGTATTCTGGTGCAGTTGCTGATGTGGTACACTACGATTAATCCGCTGCGGATTGTCGTATTGCTCGGCACTTTTGCCCTGGCAATGGCGTTTGCCGGAAACGACATGGTGAACTTCATTGGTGTGGCAGTAGGCGGATATCTGGCCTTTCAGTCATGGTCAGTGTCCGGTACGTCTCCGGACGCATTCAACATGAGTGTACTGTCGGAGAGATTTGCTACACCCACATGGATCTTGCTGATTGCCGGGGCCATCATGATCATCACTTTATGGACCAATGCGAAGGCACGCAAGGTCACCGATACCGAAGTGTCGTTGGGCCGCCAGGAAGAGGGCGAGGAGAAGTTCAAATCCAATTGGTTATCCCGCATGCTGGTGTCAGCCTCTATCGCCATGGGGCGATTTGTGGAGGAGTTTGTACCGAGGAGCTGGTCCAGGGCCTTGTCGAAGCGGTTCGTGCAACCCAAAGAGGCGCCTGCAAAGAATGACAAGGATCGTCCTTCCTTTGACCTGGTCCGCGCTGCCGTCAATCTTCTTGTTGCAAGTGTACTGATCGCCTATGGTACATCGCAAAAACTACCGCTGTCCACCACGTTTGTCACGTTTATGGTCGCAATGGGTTCCTCGTTTGCTGACCAGGCATGGGGGCGTGAGAGTGCGGTGTATCGGGTGGCCGGAGTAATGAATGTGATTGCCGGTTGGCTGATCACTGCAATAGTGGCCTTTGTGTCATCGGGAATCCTGGCCTTCATTCTCTTCAAGTCGGGCACCATTGGTGTCTTTGTGCTCACATCAGTCGCAGCATTTCTGTTGGTCAGGAGTCACATTGTGTTTGCACAACGCGAAAAGCAGGAAGCGGCGGTTGGACAGGTATTGGCAGGAGATCTCGAAAGTCTGTCACAAGCCATCGACCAGTGCAAAGACCTCACGGTGAAGAATGTGAGGCTCGCCAACAAGGCATACACAACCAGTATCGACGCGCTGGCCAAAGAGAAGAAGGCGGCCCTTGCCAAGTCACTGGATAAGATCCGTGAATTGCGCGACCAAAATGGGAAGTTGCAGAACAAGATTATCAAGTATGTCAAAAAGATGCCCAAGGGCAACTTGTCTGCCAGCCGGCTCTATATCATGATGTTCGATTATATGCAGGACCTCTATCAGAGCGTCCAGCTCGTCAGTGAAAGTTGTGCAGACCACCTGGAGAATATGCATGAACTGCCATCGAAAGAGTATATGCGATCAGCGTCTGAAATCGAAAAGTCGCTTTCCAGCTACTGCACCCTTGTATGCAGTGCGATCGGAAGCACTTCATTCGTACACCAGGAAGGGGTGAAGCAGCAATATGATCTGCTGGCAGGTGAAATTGCCCGGGCCATTGACAGAGAGATTGCGGAGATACACAAGGGCGAAACCGGTAACCGCATCAGCCTGCTGCAGGTTCGGTTGCTATTGGAAACCAAAGACATTCTCACCACAGTCAACAGCATCTATGCCTTGTACCACGACTATCACCGTGAAAGCAAATAGCAAAATTGCCTTGAAGGTTTCATTCTGACTTATTTTCCAAGTGCTTCTGTAACCTTGTACACCCATGCATGCTGGCAGGGTGTTGTTGCCAGGGTGAGTGATGGAGGGTAGATGGTGAGCGTTTGTCCGCTCAGCGTTGATTTGACCTTCTTGCCAAAGCCAAGCAGCGCAACCTGCTCAGCACCCCGAATACCTTTCACAACCAGAGGCTGACCCTGCCAGCGGGTGACAATGACATACATATCCTTTCCTTTCCTTGTAAAATACTGGGTGGTACTGGCGGTAACCGCTGGTGCCTCCATCCACTTGCGGGTCCCGTAGATGGCTTCCCCGTTTACGGCCAGCCAATCACCCATGTCGGTCAGACGCTGTTGCATAATTACAGGGATCCTGCCGTCGGCTGTGGGCCCTATGTTCAACAGCAAGTTGCCACCACGGGCAACTTTGTTGACGAGAATGTGAATGAGCTCAGTCGAAGTGAAGTAGTCTTCCAGTATTTCGTTCCGGTTGAAACCAAAAGAGCCGGCCATACCCCTGCATTCTTCCCAGGGCCGATCGAATGTAAGCCCTTTGGAGTCCCCGTCGTGGACGAGGTCATATTCTGTGGTGAAGAAGCCGCCGTGCTTACTTCGGGTTTCTTTGCCCCAGCGGTCATTCACAACCACACGGTCTTTGACGGGTGATTCATTGTACAACCACTGCAGAAACGCCTCACTCCTGAGTACATCGGAACCGTAGTCCCACTCTCCATCAGGCCATACAATGTCGGGTTGGTAATTCGCGACCAGCTCTTTCATCTGCGGCAGCATGTGGTCATTGACATATTGCCCGATGGATTCCTTGTTGTACATAGGATGATACCATTCCAGGAGCGAATAGTAATACCCCATTTTTAGTCCCTGCTGCCGGACGGCTTTGGTCAGATCGCCGAGCAGATCCCGGTGCGGACCGGTGTCCACCGCATTCCAGTTCCAGGAGTATTTGGAAGGCCAGAGCGTGAAGCCCTCGTGATGTTTGGAGGTGAGGACAACGTATTGCGCTCCGGATTTTCTGAACCTTGCGGCCCATTCATCGGGTTGAAACATTTCTGCAGTGAATAGCCTCGCGAAGTCCTGATACTTTACGTCAGGGCCATACACACGCTGGTGAAATTCCTTGAAATACTGCTGTGTGCTTGTGGGTTCGGTCCATCGGCGCCAATAGTGTTCGGCATACCGGTCATAGATACCCACCCCGTCGCGCACTGTGGGGCTGTAGGCAGGCACCGAATAGACACCCCAATGGATAAAGATGCCGAACTTTGCATCTTCAAACCAGGCAGGCACTGGCCGGGTATCCAGGGAAGCCCAGTTGGCTTCATATTTGAATTGCGCCATCGCCATCACCGGCAACAGCAGCAGAAGAACAGACAATTTCATAGGCAGGATTATCATGAGTAAGATAGCGAAATTCCACAGTCGTTGTTTCAGACTTCACCCTGTGCAATCAAGCGAATCTCGTTTCCTACCTTTGCATGATGCGGGTTGCAGTACAGACCATCCCATTTGACTCCGGCAATTGACTATGCGTTTGATGAAATGCATGCTCTTCTTGCTATTGATGATGATTGGCCCTGCCCTTGAGGCCCAACAGCAAACGGATTCGACACTCCAAGTGAAGAAGAGCCGAATCGTGCGCAGTTTCATGGGCATGATTTCTCACGAGGAGGGCGAAGCACCAGACCCCATCAACATGCGGAGTGAGGATTTGTACCGACCCTACGAAGGTGCCATCGTACGAAGGATCATTATTCAGCACCTCGGTTTTGAACGTATTCTTACGGATACTACACAGCGCTTTCAGACGCTGATTGCGCAGGTGGCCAATGGGCTTCATGCTGACACCCGGAATTTTGCCATCCGCCAGAACCTGTTTGTAAAGGAAGGCAGGCCACTTGATGCCTACGGTGTAGCCGATAACGAGCGGACTCTGCGCACACTTCCGTTTGTAATGGATGCGCGAATCTATGTGAAGTCAATACCCTACACCACCGATTCAGTCGATCTGGTAGTCGTTACACGCGATGTATTCAGTATCGGAGCCTCCTTTGAACCCGATCTGCCCAATCGTTACCAGTTCAGCCTTGAAGATAACAACCTGATGGGGATGGGACAGCGGATCCGCTACGGCGGACTCGTGCAGACCAACCGAAATCCTCACTGGGGCCATGAACTCTTCTACCAGAAGACCAACTTGATGGGGAGCTTCGTCGATGCCACAGTCGGTTTTACACAGACCAACAGCGGACCGAGTATTGGCAGAGAAAATGAAACTTCCTACTACCTACGGCTCAACAGGACGTTGTATCATCCGCTGGTGCGCTGGGCAGGTGGTGTGGAGGTGAGCAATAATTTTTCGACCAACGTTTTCATGAAGCCTGATACGGCTTTCGCACACTATCGCTATAATCTGCAGGATTACTGGGCAGGTTATTCTTTTGGTCACAGCCGTCACCCGGGTGATTTGCGACAGGATCGCACCCGCAACTTCATCGCTGTTCGCGGTTTTCAGCAATTCTTCTATCACACGCCCGATATAGAGTTGAAGGGTCCGGACAAATTCATCTACCGGACCCGCGTAGCGCTCCTGGGGCAACTTACCTTCTTCAGACAGGATTACTACAAGACACAGTATGTGGTGGGGTTTGGTCGCACGGAAGATATTCCATACGGTTACAGGTTTTCATTGACGGCAGGATGGGAGAAAGAGCTGGATATCGCCAGGCCCTATGCGGGCGCCGAGCTGTACTATAACAAGGTGTATCGCAACGGAGCGATCTGGACGTACACTGCTAAACTTGCCACCTACCACCACGAGGGAGGTCTGCAGGATGGTTTGCTTTCCGCGGGGCTCAAACGATACAGTCGACTTTATACAATAGGACGCATGAAGGCGCGCCATCAGAGCGAAACTTCAGTTGCTGCGCTGTTCAATCAGCGCCTGAAGCCTGGACTGGACATCCGGGACGGGAATGGGATTACCGCTTTCAGGCCCGACAGTCTGTCGGGTACGCGCAAGATTACACTGTCTGCAGAAGCGGTATTGTTTACTTACTGGAAAGTCCTGGGCTTTCACCTGGCACCCATCATCCGCGTGGACCTGGCATTGATTAATCACACACTCCCTTCGGTGAGCACAGACAATCTGTATGCTGGCTTTTCTGCTGGCCTGCGGGCGCGGAACGAAAACCTGATCTTCAATACTGTTGAAGCGCGTGTATTCTATTTTCCAAAAGTAACGGAGCGCCTTTCGCCTGTCAGTTTTCAATTTACGACCAACCTGCTGATCAGATACCCAACCAACCTGGTGAGCCGGCCCGCCACCGTATTCAATCCATAGCTGTTTTGACTGTGTCCAACTATCTTTGTTGCGTGATGACACGAAGCTCGCGTGTGGTTGTCTGGGCATGGGTGCTCGCCGCGTTGACCGGCTGTGCAGACCACAAAATTCAGCCTGGCATCTGTATTTCTATGGATGACTATACGGTGAATGAATGGTATGCCCTGCGCCCGATGCTTGATGAATATGATGCACACGTTACATTTTATCTGAGTCATGTCGATTCACTGAATGAAGATGAGTGGCAGAAGCTGAAAACGCTGGAGGGTGACGGTCATGAAATTGGATATCACGGTGCGATGCACGTCAACGCAGAATACGATATCAAGGAGCGTTCCTACAGGTCATGGTTGGATGAGGAAATTGACAAGGGCGCGGACGTCATGCGCGCACGTGGGTTTTCTCCTGTTTCTTTTTCGTATCCGTACGGCGCAACCTATTGGTTTACGGATTGGTTGTTGCTGAAGCGTTTTCGGCATTTGCGCGGAGTGGCAGCGCAGCCACCAGGAAGCAGATTGGCCACTTTAAATGCAGCGTTTACCAGATATTCACAAAGTGCAAGCGCCGCTTCATTCGATGACGGGGCACTCGACTCCCTCCAGATAGTGGAGGCAGTGGAACGCACCCGGCAGGAGGGAAGTGTGATGATGCTCTATGGGCATGTGCCGGCAGATCAGCCAAAGGGCAAGTACACCTTTTTGAGGAGTGATTTCGAACGGTTGCTGAGGATCGCCCACCGCGAAGGACTGAAATTCTACCTGGCAAAGGAACTGGCACCCTGATGAGCAGTGGTCGAAATCAATGCAGGTTCAAATCATTACCGCGTTCTATAGATGATTAGCACCGATTGTTTGAGCTGCAGCGCAGCGTCATGTGATTGGTGCAATCTGCCGCTCCGATGGAGCTTCTTTGAATCATTTCCGAATTCATCAGACGTTTTCGCACCACTGGTGCTGACGTTCTGTGCTTCTGCGATTTACTCCCCAAATAGGATGACCGCCGGAACAGCTACCTCCCTCATGGCATTGTTTGAGCTGCTGCGCAGCGTCATGTGAATAATGCCGGGAACAAGATCGTGGGAGGAGCTCCGTAGCAGCGGCATGCGCCTCCCATACAGTGACCAATTGGTGCAAGCAAAAACACTCGATCTGCCGCTCCAATGGAGTTGGTTCAGATCATTTTCCGGGTTCCACGGACTTTTTGCGCCGCGGGTGCTGAAATATTTCGCTAAGGAGCAAAATCAAGATTGCAATTCACTGAATTACAGTCTATTAATGGGTGTTTGTTGAGCCCCTGGTCGGAATCCCTGTCCGCCACAGGCGGAGAACCAACAACTGGTTTATGTATTGGGCCAGAAATGCAAAAGGCTGGATTTCTCCAGCCTTAGCGAGCCCCCTGTCGGAATCGAACCAACGACCTACTGATTACAAGTCAGTTGCTCTACCAGCTGAGCTAAGGAGGCGAAGGGAGCGCAAAACTAGAATAATCCAGATTCAAATCAAACTCAAAATGCCTGTCGTAGCAATTTAAGCTGGCTCTTCAACTGGCTCAGTTCGCGCGCATGTGCTTCAATCTTTTCATTGAACTCGGCCTTGAGCTTCTCGGCGTTTTTGGACCTGCCAAAGAACTCGAGGTTATTCTTGAGGACAGCGAGATCGTTTTCCACCTGTTGTATCTTCCTGCGAAGGTTTTGTTCTCGTTGTTGCAATTTGCGACCGGCGTCAGGGCTGTCTTTCAGACTGCTCAACTCAAATTGGAGCAATGCCTTGTCTTTATCCTCTTCGCTGAGGGCTGATTCCGCGCGAATCAGCTTTTCGATCGCAGCATTGAAGCGATTTCGCACGACGTTTACTGCCTGGCGCGGGACGAACCCAATGGACTGGAAGCGCTCATTGTAGCTGGCCACATCATTGGCTGTTGCCGTACCACTGGCAATCTGTTGTTCCAACTCTGTACACAATGCTTCTTTCTGAAGGAGATTCTGTTGCTGTTCCTGGTCTTCCTGATCCTGCTGTGTTCGGCGGCGGTTGAAGAAATGGTCGCATGCTTCTTTGAACTCAGCAAAGATCTTGTCGCGTTGTTTTTCCGGCACCGGGCCGATGTCCTTCCATTTGGACTGCAACGTTTTCATCTCTTGTGCTGTCTTCTCCCAGTCCGCATTGTCTTTCAGGTTCTTCGCTGTTTCCACCAGCGCCTGCTTTAGCTGCAGGTTGGCCTGTCGTTCGCCATCCAGTTTGTGGAAGAAGGTGCTCTTGTTGTGAAAGAATGAATTGAAGGCGGACCAGAAGCGCTTGTTGACTTCCTTTGATTTTGACCGTGGT
>JAIBBB010000184.1 GCA_019694905.1 Cyclobacteriaceae bacterium | reverse complement strand
ATTGATTACAGAATCAGAAAATCATATCTGTGATGCAACAGGAATGATGCCAGCACGATCCCAATGATCACAACGACTAAAAAAATGGGATGCGCCCGTTATCTGACGACAGGAAAAGCGGCTATCCTCAGCCGCGCAGCACCCATAGGTACCAACACAATGGGCTCGGCAGTTTGATCATTGACCACAGGGCTGGGTGGCAATTCGGCACAGAGCCCGTATTGATCAATTGTCCACCCAGGGATCTTCTTACCGCGCGTTCGTATTTCGATAGGCACGTTGTCAAGAGAGAAAGGATAGTTGTCTTTGGGCCATGGTTTGCGCACCACTTCAAACAGCTGTTCAGGCTTGGTGAGATCACCTGTCAAACCAAAGTTCCATGGTCCTGCTGGTTCAATCTCATAAGAAGGCCAGCGAGAAGGATCAGAGTTTTCCTGCCACTTTGAGTCATATTGCGCGGTCGCCTTGGAATCGAAGCGCAGATACTTTTCCTTAATTTTCAACGAGAAAGTCAAAGGACCGTAGTCAACACTCACGCTATTCTTGTTGGCCGTCCAGGTTCGTACATTCACTTTCATTGGAAAGTTCAGTTTGATGAGATCTCCATTGTGCCAGTTTCCGTCCAGCCTCAGGTATTCACCAGGTTTGATACCATCTGTAACAGGGATTCCATTGACTTCCGCAGTGGTTCCCTGCGCCCACGCGGGAATTCGAAAGTACAAGGGAAACTTCGCCTGACCATCCAGCCCCAGTTTGATCTGCACATTTTCGTCGAACGGGTAATGGGTTACTTCGGTGAGATTCACTACTACCCCACTACCCACCTTTACGGACGCCGTCGCATCAGAGTAGAACACAGCGGCCACTCCGTTGTCCGGCGTAGCCATAAAAAGATTCTCTGCATAGTACACCCATCCACTGGCGTGGTTATGCTGACAACACCGGCTGCTGAACGGGTTCATCATCAGGTAGGGCCCGGGGTTATCAATTCCAGGATGGTGGTTCTTGCTGTCACTGATGACCATGTTGGGTGCAGTCAGATAGCGAAGGCTTCCATAGTCGGGCATGAAGGAAGCAGGGAACGTGTTGAAGGCAACGTCTTCACAATTGGCAGCCCAGAAATCATCACCCGTGATGCGAAGCATGATTTCATCCGAATTCATTTGCTCCACCATGCCACAGTTTTCAATTGCCTGACGAGGATCTGTGTATCCCTTTCGCGAGTTTTCATCAGATCCGAACATGCCCCCGGGAACCTGTCCATACATTTCCCTGATGAGACGGTGATTGTCATAACTGGCCTGCAGATCGGTTGGGTCACCACTTTGGAGATACCAGGTCGCTGGTTCCCGAAAACACTGTGCGATGTTGACATTGTGCCAGTTCGGAAGCCACCGGGTCAATTTCCAGTTGGCCGTGTTGCGGTGAATTTTTGAAGCCAGTTCAAGCAACCATGGTTCGCGCGTAATATTATAGAGCCAGTATACGCTATACAGGTTGTCACCGCCCCTGCTGTTCTCCCAGTAGTCAGTCAGAAAATCGTTTTCAGGAATGGAAAGCTGCCACTTGAAATACCGGGTCATATGGGTGATGACGCGGGAGTCATTGCTGTACTCATAGTAAGACTGGAGCACAAACAGCATCAACATCTGCGCCCAGAGGTCTCTTTTCCCGGTTGTGTTTCTGATCACATAAGGTCCAAAGTCACCATTGTCACGCTGACTGTTGAGTGTGCCGTTGATCCAAACCATAGACTCGTCGATCATCTTCTGGTCTTTCAGGACGTAACCGATGTTGGCATAGCCTTTCAACCAATAAGGCATTTCTTCCCATCCCCAATCACCCTTTCCGTCTTTGTTCAACCAGGCGTTGTTCTTCTTGGTCAGCCACGCACTTATTTCGCCCAGATGGCCCGTGAGTCCTTCCCGTTGGAGTTCCAGGTTGCGGAGCAACCATCCTCCGGGGCGAATAGCACCGACAGGTAACTTCACCAGTCTTTGCTGTACCAGTGGTGCCTGGTTGGTTGTGTACCACGCATTGCGCACTACATTGGACGGTACACGGACAGACTCCGCGGAAAACAGAATTTGCGCATTTGCCGTCGAGGCAACTGCCGCGAGCGCAAGGGTGAAAAGACGTATTCTCATTGATGGATTTTCAACAATGGTAATATAGCAATAAAGCCTCTATCGTAAGGCTTGTCAGAAGAAATCAGGAAATCCCTTGCGGTTCACGCTTTGTCTCCACTTAAGCAGAGGGCCTGCAATCAAGGACGACTCCTTATGCAGCGGGCGCTTCAAACTGCCTCCCGAACTACTCCTCTTCAAGGTCTGCCCCATCTTGTCGGTCCAAAGAGATACCGAGAATCCGAGGACTGCCACGAGCATAAATGGAAATACCAGCACGGATGCTATCATGGAAAGCGCCTGCAGTATTCGAAGTTTGAGCATGGGATCAAATGTAATGACTATTGAAAACCAAGTTTCGTTTTTGCTGCCTGAATCTCCGGAGCCGACGCAAACAGTGACCACAACAAACCGGATCGATGATTTTCAATCATTACCACGATAGGTCCCTGGTCTATGGCGAGATAAGAATCTGCGGTCCATCCGGCCGTCAGGTTAAAGGCATCATAGAATCCATAGGGCCCCCACAGTCTGTCGCCAAGTGAATAATAGAAGAACTTGAGCGCCTTCATGGATTCATCAGGCGTATAGGGAAATGAGGAGAGTGCCGCTGTTGGTGTAATCACGCCGAGGTCATTACCAGGTGAGTGTGCATTGTAGCCATTCTGGTTGTCACTGGCAGTCAGGCCCCAGCAAGCATCACTGTAACCCACATAGTGATTGGGATTGGCCACACAAAAATTGTGATTGATCAAAGAGGCATTCACATTCTGCTCCCAATAGTTGGCATAGTCATCCGAAAAATGAGGGTCCATACCAAGGTAGGAATACTGAACCCAGAAAAGCGGACTCGGGGATCCCAATGGTAACTTATACCCATAGTAGGTGTTACCTGTTTTGATCGCACCGTTCAGGCCATAGCCTGCAGTGTACACGGATTTCGGAATGCTATGACCAGGTGATGCAGCGGCCAGTATGTAAGTAATTTGCTCTTCAAAGTAGCCATACAATGGAAAATTCATGTCCCAATTGTAGTTAGGCGACCAGTGCCAATACAATACGCTCTGGTTGTCTTTTCTATACCAGTCCCATTCGACAGACTCCCACAGGGTGTTCACACGGGCGATGAGGTCCGCTTCGGTTTGATCGGCCGGGTTGAGATACTGTCTGAAGGTGATAAGTCCCTGCATGAGGAATGAAGTCTCAACGAGATCTCCGCCATCGTCTTTGGTACCAAACGGGACCACCTTGCCGGTGTTGCCGTCAATCCAATGCGACCAGGCACCATGGAACCGATCGGCCTTTTCCAGGAAGGTGACAATCTTGTCGAGTCGGGACACGCCTTCTGCACGCGTAATGAATCCTCTTTCTATGCCGACAATAATTGACATGATACCAAAGCCGGAACCGCCGGAGGTAACGATGTCACCTGAGGTGTTGCGCTCGCGGGCCATGCCGCTGGCAGGATGGCCAAAGTCCCAGAAGTATTTGAATGTTTGTTGTTGCACCAGTGTGAGCAATTCATCATCGGTAATCACCGGAAACTTTGGATCCGGGCTCAGTGTGGTGTAGAATGTTTTTACAATGCTGGCGATGGTTTCGCCCTCAGCGCCTGAGAGGCTAGACATTGTCAGCAAGTGGCGAGAAAGGTCTTTCAACGGATCGGGGGAGGTAATCCGGATGGTTTTGTTCTGATTAATCAGTTCAATGGACAGGTTCAGCGACTTGGCGCCTGTGACAAAAATGTGTTGAGAGGAAACTGACTGCGGGTTGAGGGCTGCGGAGAAGTCAACTTCGATATCCAGTGTGAGCGCGACGTCCATGACCCGCTGCGAAAAGTCCACCGCTTTTCCTGAAATCCTGAAGGCAGTGGTTTTGATCACGGCAGGCACGGTTGTAAATCCTATTACAATGCCAGGGAAGGTTTCGCCTGATTTCCCTTTGAGCTGATCGGACACTACCAACTGGCATGTGCAATTGGGAGGTAGCGGAGACTGCGGCGTGATTTGAACTTTTTTGAAGCTGTCCTGAAAAGTGTATTTGGCCGGAAAAGTAGTCTGGCCGTTCTTGAATACTATGGATGCTTTGGCAGTGATTGTGTCTACGGCTGCCGACCAGGAAAGGACGAAGGCGGCGTTGGATTCAATGCTACTGTTTGCTGTAGCATCAGTGAGATTAAGCGTCCCTCCATTGGCAGTGGCCGCAAACAGCTGGAGTTGGCCAGTCACGGGCGCGTGGTCATCCTTCTTGCAAGAGACGGCCATTAAAAGCAGGGCGATCACGCACAATCTCACCAGGTTCTTGATCATAATTACTTTGTATTAGAGGAAGATCAAAAAGCAAAGGGACCCGGTTGGCCCGGGCCCCTTATGCTTTCATCTAAATGGAATTCATTGCTTACTTGCCAGAGTTGTACATCAGCAGAATTTCAGCTTCCGTAATCTTCTTTTTGTAGACAATGATATCATCCAACAAACCTTTGAAGTGGTTGGAAGTCGGAATGGTGTAACCGCCCCAGGGCTCCTGCGCCCACATGGTACCGGCACGGGACTGGATGAAACCAAAGGCCAGTTCGTTTTTCACATCGGGTTCCTTACCGCTGTAGCCGAGTCCGGTTACAGACTGCTTGGCATCACCGTCAGGCCACAGATTGAAGTCCTGGCTCTTCACCTTGGTTCCGTTGATGTACATGGTACCTTTCTTGGCAGTCGCATCGTAAGTAATTACAACGTGTGCCCATGTGTCCTTGATCAGTGAAGCAACACCGCCATTGCCGGAGAGATCCTTTACGTAATCCCATCCCTGCCAGCCACCATGGTCTTTGTCTTTGCCGTCACCAGGGAACCACAAATCTTCAGTGGTGTATCCAGTGCTGCCCGGATGTGCGTCAACATAAGCCTGGCTCAACTTGTAAGAGCCGGCAAGTTTCACCCATGAGTAGTCGCCGGTAATTTCAAACTGGAAGCCGTAAAAAGCACCCAGACCCATTACAAAGTGGCCGCTGGTCTTCTGTATTGAAAGTGCCTTCACCCAGAAACTGAGTGTCCAGTCGCCATTGTTCACCAACTGATCGCCATTGCTCACTTCGATGATACTGGTGGATCCGTTAAAGCTGGCTGCCTTACCTGCTGCCGCATTATGGCTTGAAGAATAAGAAATATCTACGACCTGGTTGGCAGTAGGATCGAATGTTCCAACCACATCTTCGGCAGTGTCCTCAAATGTCCACTTGGCCACAGCGCCATCTGGTGCAAATACACCTTCCGTGGTGAAGTTGCGTTCAGCTGCTGTCAGCGTCTTGCCCTTGTCAGATGCAAGCGCGGATGACAACTGGAGAATGTACAGGGCACCGTTGGTCAGGCTGTTATTAGGCTTGATGGTCAGGGTTGCGCCATTTACTGTGAGCGTAAGGTCTGCGTTGGCCTGGTCATAGTCGCGCTTCAATGTTACATTGCTTGCCACTGCGGTTTTTGAATCCAGGTTGGTGGCAAAAGTTACGACAATTGTCGAACCGGCCTTCACGCCAGTAGCTGAGGTTGCACCGTTAAGGTCAACGCCATCAGCTGTGATTGACACGATGGTCAGAGGAGTGGGATCGCTGGTAGAGCAGGCCTTCAGCAGGACCAATCCGCCAACAATCGCCAGCATGAACGAAAGTTTTAGGGCTTTTTTCATAGTTGATTGTTTAATTAAAATTGATTTAAGTAAGTAAGTCTTTATTCCCAACCCGGGTTCTGAGTCAGAACCTTCTGAGACAGGTCTATTTCTGTTTGAGGAATTGCAAGCAGTTCATGCTTACCGGCAATGAAGCCCAGAGGACCTAACACGGCTGCCGCTCTTCCGGTGCGAACAAGGTCCCAGAATCTATGGCCTTCGAGCGCCAGTTCAACCCTTCGCTCGTGAAAAATCTTGTCGCGCAGGGTTGCCTGATTGGTATCGCTGATATCAGGCAACACACCTGCAGCACCGTCGCGAGCACGGGCCCGTACCTGGTTCAGATAAGGCAGGGCCTCAGCCGGCTTGTTGTTCTCATTCAATGCCTCAGCGGCCATGAGCAATACGTCTGCATACCGGATCAACCGGCGGTTGTGACCAAACTGGGGTGGCACCTGGGTACCTGGCGTCCACACCTTTTGGTTGTAACACTCAATCTCAACAACCACGTCATTGGCATCTTTGGTTACATCAGGAGTTTGTCCGTCACCCAAAATCGTAATCCCGTCAATTACTTCACCGAGATACAGAATAGTGGCTTCCTTGCGGGGGTCATTGGCTTCAAAGGTGTTCATCAGGTCCATGCTGGGCCGGTTGAATCCCCAGCCCCGGTTGGGGGATCCGCGGACCCCCTGCACGTTACCGTACTGGTCACCTCCGTTTTCAATTCCTTCAAAACGCATGGCGCCGATTTCAAAAATCGACTCAGACCCAAATTCACCTGCCTCGCTGTTGGCGTCAGCAAAATTGGCCATGAGGGAATACTCGCCAGAGTTGATCACTTCGAGCGCATACTTTTCAGTTTTCACGAAGTCACCTCTGAACAGGTAGACTCGTGCCAGAAGTGATTTCGCAGCGCCCACTGTTGCACGGCCGGCGTTCGCTGCATCAAGGTCAGAAGCCTTGGGTAAACCCGCGACGGCCAATTCCAGATCGCTGATGATCAATGCATACACCTCATCAGTGGAGTTGCGCGTCAGTGTAGCGGGTGTGACCGTGGAGGTAACGATCGGGACCCCACCAAAGGCGCGAAGCAAATCAAAATAATACAGTCCGCGCAGAAAGCTCGCTTCTGCCAGGTAGCGCGTCTTCAGGGCGTCGTCCATCTGAATAGCAGGAACCTTTTCAAGTACTACGTTGGCACGCTTGATTCCTTCATACAGCGTATTCCACCACCGCGGCAGGCTCGTCTCGGTGTTGATGTGGGTAAAATTGTCGTAAGGTCCGATGGTTGAAGCCTGGTCAGAGGGATTGGACCCTTTTCTTGCATCGTCAGACATGATATCCATCAGCGGAAAAAGGCCAAAATGATAGCTGGAATTTCTCAGCGTATTGTAGACGGCATTGGTAGCAAGAGAAGCGTCTGAGGCAGACACGGGAAAATTGGAGCTCAATAGTCTGCCCTGCAACGGTTTCTCCAGAAAATCCTGACATCCGGCGAGTCCCAACAGGATCAGTGCCAGTGCAAAACGACGAGTAGTGATGTGTTTGCTCATGGTGCGATCTGTTTAAAAAGTTACATTAAGTCCTACCGAGTAAACTGAAGGAACCGGATAGGTACCCAGGTCGATCCCATTGAATATAGGGCTGCTGCCAGCCACTTCGGGTGTATATCCGGTGAACTTCATTTTGGTAAATATGTTGGTGCCACGCACGTACACTTTGGCTGCCTGAATGCCCAACTTGTTCATGGTGCCTTTGGGCAGGTTGTAGGCGAGTGTTGCACTGCGGAGCCGGAAGAATGCGCCGCTCTGAACAAAACGCGAGGAGCCGAGGAAATTGTACCCGCCTGCAGAGGCCCTTGGCTCTGACTGCGAGGTTCCTTCCCCTTTCCAACGGTTCAACACATGCGATTCAAAATTGTACAGATCGGGGCGGATGGTTTCTTTTCCATTGTAAATGGAGTTCCCGGCCTGACCCTGAAAATCCAGATTCAGTTCTACACCCATAAATGATGCACCGGAGGTAATTCCGTAGAGCAGTGTGGGAATGGGGGAACCCAGGTTGACACGGTCTCCATCCGTAATCTTGCCGTCCTTGTCGGTGTCCACGAATCGCAGATCGCCTACCCCTGCATCCGAGCGATGAGGATAACTATTCAATTCAGCCGTATTCTGGAAGATGCGGTGTGTCTGGTAGCCATAAACTGGACCGATGGGCAAGCCTGGCGCCGGGAGGGTTACTGCACTG
>JAIBBB010000183.1 GCA_019694905.1 Cyclobacteriaceae bacterium | reverse complement strand
GTGGACAAGGGAGAGATCGTCACCTTGATTGGCGCCAATGGAGCCGGCAAATCAACGACCTTGAAGACGATTTCAGGGCTTCTGCGCCCGCGCACCGGAGGAATCAAGCTCGACGGCAAAGCCATTCACCATGCGCAGTATTCTCTTTATTAGTGTAGTCACCGTCCTATTTCTCTCAGCCTGCAGCACACACGAAGCAGAACAGGCAGAAGGATTCAAGTTTTCCGTCACCAAGGCCGTCCGCAAGGATACAATCGTAACCCGAGACTATGTGTGTCAGATCCGGGCGATTCAGCATATCGAGCTCCGCGCCCTGGAGCGAGGCTATCTGCAGAAGATTTTCGTAGACGAAGGCAAGACGGTACACCAGGGACAGCTGATGTTTCAGATCATGCCCCTCATGTATCAGGCAGAACTTCAGAAGGCGGAGGCCGAAGCGAAATTTGCTGAAATAGAATTCTACAACACCAAACAACTTGCAGACAGCAACGTAGTGTCGGCCAATGAGCTGGCACTTGCCAAAGCCAAATTCGACAAGGCTAAGGCAGAAGTTTCGCTGGCCCGCGTGCACCTCGGCTTTACAGAAATCAGGGCGCCCTTCAACGGCATCATGGACCGCTTTCAGGTGCGGCTCGGCAGCCTTGTCGATGAAGGAGATCTGCTCACCACGCTGTCTGACAACAGCAGCATGTGGGTGTACTTCAACGTTCCGGAGGCGGAGTATCTCAACTTCAAAACCAATCTCAAAGGTGACAGCCTCATGCGGGTCCATTTGCTCATGGCCAACAATGTATTGTTTGACAAAAGCGGCATTGTGCAGACCATTGAGGCGGACTTCAATAATGAAACGGGCAACATCGCTTTCCGCGCCACTTTTCCTAACCCCGCCGGACTGCTCCGTCACGGAGAGACGGGCAATGTCCGGATGATAGTGCCCCTCAGGAATGCGTTGATCATCCCGCAGAAGGCAACGTTTGAAGTGCTGGAAAAGAAATACGTGTTTGTCGTCGACAAGGACAAGCAGGTGCACCAGCGTGAGGTCACCATTGCTCAGGAGATGCCGGACTTGTACGTACTGAAGGACGGGCTGGAGGAGAACGAGATGATTGTGCTTGAAGGCATCCGGAAGGTGCGCGACAACCAGCAGCTGGCTTCTTTCGAGTTCCACGAGCCGAAGGAGGTGATTGCGCACCTGAAAGTCTATGTGGAGTAAGCACTCCTCACGTTAAAGTCCAATCACATGTTCAGCAAATTCATACACAGGCCTGTATTGGCCATCGTTGTATCGCTTGTGATCTTGTTTGTGGGGATGCTTGCAATGAAGACATTGCCCACCTCGCAGTTCCCCGAAGTGGCACCGCCGGTAGTGATGGTGAGTGCCTCCTACCCGGGAGCCAGTGCCAAATCACTCGCAGAGTCCGTCATCATTCCCCTGGAGCAGGCCATCAACGGCGCCTGGGGCATGCGCTACATGACCTCCGACGCCACCAGCGCCGGCGAGGCCAACATTCAGGTGGTGTTCAATCCGGGCACCGACATCAACCAGGCACTCGTGCAGGTGTCCAACCGTGTGCAGCAGGTGACCAACCGACTACCCATCCTCGTGCAACGCGAAGGGGTGATCATCACGCCGGTGATCCCCAGCATGCTCATGTACGTGAACCTCTACAGCAAGGACGAGAACGCCAACATGAAGTTCCTGTTCAACTACGCCGGCGTGAACATGGTGCCCGAGCTGCAGCGCATCAACGGCATTGGGCAGGTGCGCATCCTCGGCAGCCGGCAGTACGCCATGCGCGTGTGGCTCAATCCGGAGCGCATGCGGGCGTACAAGATCTCGCCCGACGAAGTGATGGAGGCCCTCAGTGAACAAAGTATCATAGGGAAACCGGGCAGGATTGGTCGCGGCGACGGCGACCGTGCGGAAGCGCTCGAGTATGTGCTTGCCTACACCGACCGGTTTAGCGAACCCTCGCAATACGAGAATGTGATTCTGAAGGCCAACGCCAACGGTGAATTGCTTCGCCTGAAAGATGTGGCCAAAGTCGCGCTGGGCAGTGAATACTACGACATCTACTCTAACATGAACGGCCACCCTTCGGCTGCCATGGTGCTCAAGCAGACGTACGGAAGTAATGCCAGCGCAGTCATTGAAAAGGTGAAAGAGAAACTGGAGGAGTTGAAAAAGTCTTTTCCGCCCGGCATGGAATACGAGATCAGCTACGACGTCTCCAACTTCCTGGACGCCTCCATCGAGAACGTCATCCACACCCTTCGCGACGCGTTCATCCTCGTTGCGCTGGTGGTTTTCATTTTTCTGGGCGACTGGAGGTCAACCCTGATTCCCACGCTCGCCGTCCCCATCTCGTTGATCGGTGCCTTCTTCTTCATGCAGGTATTCGGACTCACCATCAACATGATCACGCTGTTCGCCCTCGTTCTCGCCATCGGCATTGTGGTCGATGATGCCATCGTCGTGGTGGAGGCCGTGCACGCCAAGATGGAAGAGGAACATCTGTCGCCCTACAACGCAGTCCGGAAAGTCATCGGCGAGATCAGCGGTGCCGTCATTGCCATCACGCTGTTGATGGTGTCGGTGTTTGTGCCAGTTTCTTTCATGACGGGTCCCGTGGGTACCTTCTACCGGCAGTTCTCCATCACCATGGCGAGTTCGATTGTGTTGTCCGGCATCGTGGCGCTGACGGTGACGCCCGTGCTCTGCGCCATGATTCTCAAGAACAAGCATGGAAGGCCGAGGCCCAGAAATCTTCTGAACAGATTTCTGAACGGCTTCAACAGCGGCTTTGAGAAGCTCACAGGCCGGTACGTCTGGTTGTTGCAAATCATTGCCAGCCGCAAGCTGGTGACCGTTGGACTGTTCGCCGTGTTTGCGTTCGGAATCTTTGTCGTGGCCAACCACCTCCCCACAGGGTTCATTCCCAGTGAAGACCAGGGAATGCTCTATGCCATTGTGCAGACACCGCCCGGTTCCACGCTGGAGCGCACAAACGACTTGTCGAATAAGCTGGTGGAGGTGATCAATACGGTTGAAGGTGTGAAGTCTGTTTCGTCCATTGCCGGGTACGAGGTGTTGACAGAAGGTCGTGGTTCCAACGCTGGCACGTGCCTGATCAACCTGAAGCCGTGGTCGGAGCGCGATCACTCCGTGACCGAGATCATTGAGGAGCTGGAGCGGAAAGCCAAAGAGCTGCCGGGTGCCACCATTGAGTTCTTTGATCCTCCGGCCGTGCCGGGTTTCGGTGCTGCCGGTGGCTTTGCGTTGCAGCTCCTGGACAAAACAAACAGCGGCGACTACCTGCAACTCGAGAAGGTGACCAACGAGTTCATGGATGAACTGCGCAAGCGCAAGGAGGTTACAGGGTTGTTCACCTTCTTCAGCGCCAACTACCCGCAGTATGAAATCGAGATCGACAACCAGCTCGCCATGCAGAAGGGTGTGACCATCGGCAATGCCATGAATACACTGTCGGTGTTTGTGGGCAGCACGTATGAATTGGGTTTTATTAAATACCAGCGCTTCTTCAAAGTGTTTGTCCAGGCTGCGCCGCAGTTCAGAAAGCTGCCATCGGACGTACTCAACATGTGGGTGAAAAACGACCGCGGGGAGATGGTGCCGTTTTCTGCCTTCATGAAAATCAAAAAGAAGCAGGGCGCCAACGAGATTAACCGCTACAACATGTACAACACCGCTGCTATCCGGGGCGGTCCCGCACGCGGCTACTCCAGCGGCGAGGCGATTGCCGCCGTAAAGGAGGTGGCTGCCAGGTCACTCCCCAACGGCTTCGACATCGACTGGGCGGCCCTCTCCTATGACGAGACCCGGCGCGGCAACGAGGCGATCTACATCTTCATCATTGTGCTCGTGTTCGTCTACTTTGTGCTCGCCGCACAATATGAGAGCTTTATTATTCCGCTAGCTGTTGTATTCTCCTTGCCAGCTGGCGTCTTTGGTTCCTTCCTGCTGATCAAGGGCATGGGCCTCGCCAACGACATCTATGCACAGGTGGGACTGGTGATGCTGGTTGGGCTGCTCGGAAAGAACGCCGTGTTGATTGTGGAGTTCGCCGTCCAGAAACACCAGCAGGGATCGTCGGTGCTGCTGTCGGCCATCGAAGGTGCGCGTGTGCGCTTTCGTCCCATCCTGATGACGTCATTTGCTTTCATCGCAGGATTGATTCCGCTGGTCATCGCCCACGGAGCGGGCGCCATCGGCAACCGTACCATTGGCGCCTCGGCACTCGGCGGCATGGTCTTCGGAACCATCTTCGGTGTCATCATCGTGCCGGGGCTCTACTACATCTTCGGATCCATGGCGGAAGGTCGCAAACTCATCCGCGATGAAGAGAAGGACTCCCTCACCGAGGACATGGTGCATCACATCAACCCGGCGCTGCCAAACCACGACAACGGCCATGAGCATGTGTAATATGAAGCGATATATTTTCATTGGATGCCTGGCGCTGGCCAGTGGCGCATGCACGGTGCCGACATCGCAGTTACCCAGGGCGGAAAGAAAGTCCATGCCGGAGGCGTTTGCCGTCGCCGGAGACACAACCAATACCGGCCGGGTACCATGGCGTGATTTCTTCACCGACCCGTACCTGATCGCATTGATCGACACCGCCCTGCACAACAACCAGGAGTTGAACATCGTGATGCAGGAGATCAACATCGCCCGCAACGAAGTGCGTGCCCGCAAAGGCGAGTACCTCCCGTTTATCAATGTGGTGGGCGGCGCCGGCGTAGACAAGGTAGCCACCTACACACGACAAGGTGCAGTCGAAGCCAACAACGAGATCGCGCCGGGTAAAGCTTTTCCAGAGCCGCTCCCTGACCTGCTGCTGGCCGCCAACCTCTCGTGGCAGGTCGATATCTGGAAGAAGCTTCGCAACGCGAAGCAGGCGGCCATGCTCCGCTATCTCGCAACGGCCGAGGGCAGGAACTTCCTCGTTACACGCCTCATCGCCGAGATTGCCACCACCTACTACGAGTTGATGACGCTGGACAACCAGCTCGCCTACCTGGAGAAGAACATCGAGATTCAGACCAACGCTCTCGAGATTGTGCGACTGGAGAAGACGGCAGCACGCGTGACTGAATTGGCCGTGCGCCGGTTTGAGGCGGAGGTACTCAAAAGCCAAAGCCGGATTTATCACATCCGCCAGCGAATCGTGGAGACGGAAAACCGGATCAACTTTCTCGTGGGCCGGTTTCCGCAGCCGGTGCCACGCAATTCGGATCGCTTCATCGACCTGCCTACCGACCACATCGCTGTCGGATTGCCGGATCAGCTGTTGCGAAATCGCCCCGACATCCGGCAGGCAGAGCAGGAACTGGAGGCAGCGAAACTCGATGTCAAGGCAGCGCGCGCCAACTTCTATCCCTCGCTGGACCTCTCAGCGACGCTGGGTCGTGAGTCATTCAATGCTACCTACTTCATCAGCAAGCCCGGCTCGCTGCTCTATGCGCTGGCCGGCGGCCTCACCCAGCCGCTTGTGAACAGGAATGCCATCAAGGCCATGTACTTCAGCGCCAACGCAAGACAACTGCAGGCTGTGTTTGCCTACGAGCGAACACTGCTGACGGCCTACGTCGAAGTCGCCAACCAGATCGCCAACATGCGCAACATGGAAGCGAGCTATGCGCTGCGCGCCAGACAGGTGACGGCGCTGACGCAGTCGATCGAGATCTCGACGCGGTTGTTCAAGTCCGCGCGCGCCGACTACATGGAAGTGCTGCTCACCCAGCGCGATGCGCTGGAGTCGCGCTTTGAACTCGCTGAAACCAAGAAGCAGCAGCTGATGGCGATGGTGAATATTTATCAGGCGCTGGGGGGAGGGTGGAGGTAGTACACGCGCTAAAAGCGCGCGCTAACTGGTGGAGGTAAAGCACGCGCTACAAGCGCGCGCTAACTGGTTTAGTAGGTTGGCACGCGCCTGGAGGCGCGCGCTAACGGGTTAGGTTTCCGGCGGCGTGGTGGCAGATGCATGTGAGGGAAACGCGTGCAGATGCTGTTTGCGTCGCCGGTTTTTTTTTTGGTTGGATGGTATGTACAGGAACAGTGGAGGCCATCTTACTTACCTATTTACCCATTCACTTCCCGCACTCACTTCCCCGCCTTCAACTTCTTCACCTCATCCAGGGTGACAACCGGGCCCTTGTTGCCCCAGGAGTTTCGGACGTAGTTGAGGACGTCGCGGGTTTCTTCGTCGCTGAGGGCGATGGGCGCCATCTCCATGTCGTATGACTTGCCGCTCACGGTGATGGGTCCACTGATGCCTTGCAACACCGCCTTCACCAGAGTGGCTTTGTCGGCCAGCCTGCCGGTGCGGGCCAGTGGCGGAAAGACACCTTCCACACCTTCGCCTTCGGCCATGTGACAGGAAGTGCAGTATGTCTCGTACACACTCTTGCCGCGGGCTACACTGCTGGCCAGGTCATCCGACTGATCGAATGAAAACAGGGCGAGCGAACAAATTGCGAGTATTAGGAGCAGTGCTTTTTTCATGATGGTTTCTTCAATGACTAAAACACAAGCCATGCCAACTTTGTTCTGAAAGTCAGCATGGCTTGTGTGGTGGTGATTAGATCTTGTTGTTCTTTTCCTTCAGGTCGTTGATGAAGGGCTGGTTGTAAAACCGCTTGCCGGTGTTCTTGTACAAAGCGTTGGCCACGGCACCGAAGACAGGCGGGAAGGGCGGCTCGCCCAAACCCGTGGGATCGATGTCGTTTTCAACAAAGGACACGTCGATCTTCTGCGGTGCTTCCCGCATGCGGATCATCCGGTACCGGTTGAAGTTGTTCTGCTCCGAAACACCCTCGTTGTGGACGAGTCCGCCGTAGAAGGCATTGCCGATACCGTCCACCACCGCGCCCTGCACCATGTTGATGGCAGCATCTGGATTGACCACCACCCCGCAGTCGACGGCGCTGAACACGCGCTCGACGTAAGGCAGCCCGTCTTTCTTGACCATGTCCACGACGTGTGCTGCATAGGAGTTGTGACAGAAGTAGGCAGACACTCCGCGGCTGTATTTGCTGTTCTCCGGATTGTTCCATCCGGACTTTTCTTTCAGCAATCTGAGCACGCCAGCGTAGCGTTCGGCGTCGTACTCGTTGTTTTTGCCCACCGGATTTTCCTTCGCCCGCTTGAGCAACTCCAATCGGAAGTCGATGGGATCTTTTCCCATCAGTTCGGCGAGTTCATCGAGGAAGGACTGTTCGGCCGCTGCGTTGAAGTTGGACCGCGGTGCGCGGAAGGCGCCGATCGTGATGTTCGAGGGCAGCGACCAGCCTTCGGCGAGGTAGTTGTCGACTGCACCTGCCGGGAACCGGTTGGCATGCACGGGGTGCTCAGGAATGCCACCGCCTTTCACATGAAAGGCAATCAGATTCTTGTCCTTGTCCAGCGCTGCGCGATAGGTAGCCGTGTACATCGGCCGGTAGATGCCATAGGTCATGTCATCTTCACGACTGTACACAAGCTTGATCGGCGCTTTCATCTTCTTAGAGATCAGCGCCGCTTCGGAGAGGTAGTGGCCGTACGCACGGAGACCAAAGCCGCCACCCATGCGGGTCATCTGAATTTCGATCTTCTCCGGCGGAAGATTGATCAACTTCGATATAGTAGGTTCAATCCATCCAGGTGCCTGATGCGGACCAATGAGCAAGGCCTTCTCGTCGGTGACGTGGGCGAAGTAGTTCATGGGCTCCATGCAATTGTGGGCGAGGAACGGAGCCGTGTAGGTGCGCTCGAGAATCTGCGCCGCGTTGGCGAATGCTGTTTCCGGATCGCCGTCACGACGCAATTGCTGCGCAGGCTTCTTTGCATACTCTGCCATCTTTTCCAGCTGGGTGCTCGTGCTTTCGAGACCGGCAGGAATCGTTACCTCGGCCTTGCCACGGAAGCCGTTGACGACCTCTTTCGATTCGCTGATCGGTTCCCACTCCACTTTCAGCTTCTTGCGGGCGTTCATCACCTCCCAGGTGGTGTTGCCGACGACGACCAGCAGGTCATTGAAACTGCGCGTGTCG
>JAIBBB010000182.1 GCA_019694905.1 Cyclobacteriaceae bacterium | reverse complement strand
TGTTCAGGATGCGCCTGATCATGCAGAGTATTTGTTCAGAAAATTGGCACTGTAATCCCTGAGCTGTGGAAAGAAATCGCGAAACTCTGACTCAAAGGCCGTGTAGTGATCGCGTAGCTCGTTGGTGGATTCCTCCATGCGCGAAGAGAAAGTGGCTCTTCTGCTCATCCCTGTCAATGCCTTCTGGATACCTTCCAGCCGGGCATAACTGGTGAGCCAGTCGCCTTTGATCATATACGGCAACATCCATCGGGTACCCTCCGGCAGTTCAACTTGTCTGGCAGAGAGCATGTCATAAACAGTGCCTGCGTAGTCGGGGAGTAGTTCTGCATGAAACTCATCCCAGTACCGGGCGAGAAAATGATCATAGAAAATATCAACGATGACACCGCTGTAATGCCTGTATTTTGGGCGAAGCCGCCCTTTGCTCAATTGCACCACCGGGTGGTGATCAGTAAACTCATCGATGGCGCGGTGCAAATTGATTCCCATCACCACTCCAGGATTGAACTGGCCGGCTGTACCACGGCCCTTGACAAAATCAGCGATGAAATTGCCGATCATCACATCAGGGTTGTCACCCGACAAGTACAGGTGTGCGAGAAAATTCAAGTGCGATCTGGTCGTTCGAAGGTACTATCTTTTTTTGCTATCTGTGAGCACCTTACCGGCCAGGATGTGGCATCATCGTTTCGTTTGGCAATTCTTCCTTTCTGGGCTATTTTTGAGTTTCTGAACTGATATTGCTCTTTTGAAACGTGTGTTGATTTTGTGGGTGTTGTGTTGTCCGATGTGGAGCATGTCGCAGTCAATTCTGGATGTGCGGCTCGACGGATCAGAGCAAGGCAAGAATCTTGGTGTTGTCCTGAAGGAGTGGGAATCCAGATATGGGTTGCGCAGCTACTTTATTTCTGACTGGACCCGTGATATTCAGGTTACACAGAGTTACAAGGATCAGAAACTCCGCATTGCGCTGGATGACATCCTGCTGGGAACTGATCTGAACTATGTCGTCATGCACAATTACGCTTTGGTAATTGTCAAGGACCCTTCCCAGTCCATACAAAGAAAGGCACTTCTGACTTCAGCGGCACAGGAGAAGAAACGGATTGACAAAATGGTGTTGGGGGAGGCATCCAGGATGAAGCGTGGACAAAATGTGGTGGTGCAAGGCACGGTACTGGCAGATCAGACAAAAGAACCACTCGTCGGCGCGTCGGTTATCGTCAGCGACCTTGGCACCGGTGTCACGACCAACGCCGATGGAAACTTTGAACTACGCCTTGCCGCAGGACTGCATGTGATTACCGTGGCCTATGTCAACTACCAGGAACAGGTCTTTGACCTCGCCGCCTATGAAGACGGATCCATGAAAGTGGTGCTGGAGGAGAATCCCACCATGCTGGATGAGCTGATCGTGCAGGATAAGACGGTGCAGGATGTGGCCACGAGCAGAATCGGTATCACTCAAATAAACATCAGAGACATTAAGAAGTCGCCGGCACTCATGGGCGAAGTAGACCTGGTCAAACAAATTCAGACACTGCCCGGCGTGGCGACGGCAGGCGAGGCGGCCTCCGGATTCAATGTGCGTGGCGGCAGCGTCGATCAGAATCTGATCCTGTACGATGGCATTCCGGTCTTCAATAGCGCCCATGTCTTTGGCTTCTTTTCAACCTTCAATTCAGAGGCGCTGCGCGATGTGAACTTCTTCCGCGGAGGAATTCCCGCAGAGTACGGCGGCCGGGTTTCCTCTGTGCTGGACATTCGCTCTAAAGAGGGGGACAATGAAAAGTGGCGGGCCAATGGCGGAATTGGCATCATCTCCAGCAACCTGCTGATTGGCGGACCACTTGTGAAAGACAAGACTACGCTGATGATTTCCGGGCGAACCACCTACTCGGACTGGGTGACACGCCAGATCCGCACCAACTATGTCGATCTGAAAAACAGCTCAGTGTCGTTCCTCGACGGAACTTTCAAGCTGGCCCATAAATTCAGCAATAAAACCAAACTGGCACTCTCCGGATACCTCAGCCATGATTTCTTCCGTCTGAAAGGTGACTCGTCCTATCAATGGAACAACAAACTTTTCTCGGCGAGAATCGATCATCAGCTGGGCGATGGGAACAGTCTGGATTTTACAGTGGGCGTCGGTTCGTATGGATATCAGGTCTCGGATCCAAATAAGTACAATGGATTTGATCTCAACTACGGTATTCTCTATCCTACCCTCCGCGCCAATTTCTACATGAACCGGAGTGCTCACCACCTGAATGTGGGTATCCAGTCAACCATGTATGATTTTGACCCGGGTCATTTGTCGCCATCCGGTCCCTTGTCATCCAAACAGGAAATACGGATGGACAAACAGCGGAGTCTGGAAAGCGGAATTTTTGTCACAGATGGAATCCAGATCAATGACCTCATCAACCTCGATCTGGGTATGCGATTGTCTGTGTTCAACCTCATCGGCCCGGCCACAATTGTGAACTATGCAGACAGACCACCAACCTCTGCAAGTGCTATTGATACAGTAAGAAAGGCATCAGGAGCGTTCTATCATACGTACTATGGGTTGGAGCCACGGGTTTCAGCGCGATATGCCATCAATGAGCGCTGGTCGCTGAAGGCAGGTTACAACCGAATCTTCCAATATCTCAACTTGCTCACCAATACCACAGCAGTAACACCTGTCGATGTGTGGATGCCTGCAAGTCCTTATGTCAGGCCCCAGATGGCTGACCAGGTTTCCGCCGGGCTCTTTGGCAGTTTCAGAAAAGCAGGGGTGGAGGTGTTTTCGGAAGTCTTCTACAAAAAGCTCAGCAACCTGCTTGATTTCAGAGATGGGGCACAACTCCTGCTCAATCCAAACGTGGAGACTGATCTGTTACAAGGCAAAGGCCGGGCCTACGGCGCTGAGTTCTCCGCCGCAAAGACATCAGGCCGGTTCACCGGATCAGTCAATTACACCTATTCCCGCTCACTGCGCACCATCACCGGACCTACAACAGAAACTTCCATCAACGAGGGCCGTGAATACCCTTCGAGTTTTGATCAACCCCATATTGTCAATCTGAACTGGAAATACGGATTGACGAAGCGCATCTTTCTGACCGGTAGTTTCACCTATCGCTCCGGTCGCCCCGTAACTATTCCGATCAGTGCGTTTTCAATCGACCACATTCCGATGGCATATTTCTCAGACCGCAATCAATTCAGAATTCCGGACTACCACCGGATGGACATCGCACTCGTCTTTGAAGGCAGCCTCAAGCGGAAGAAGATGTTTGATGGAACTTTGATTATCTCGGTTTACAATGTTTATGGACGAAAGAATCCGTACACCGTCTTCTTTAAAGAGGACTCACTGGGCGGACTCCGGCCTTATCAGCTATCCGTAGTGGGAGTAGCTTTTCCCTCTGTTACCTACACTTTTAGAATTAACTGATATGAGCTTCAGGTTTTTCCGTTGGTGTGTGGTATGGGGACTTCTCAGTGCTGTTGTGGGGTGTGTGGATCCGTTCAGCCTCACCGGGTTTCAAAGTGATCCGCAGCTGGTTATTGATGGATTCATATCTGATCAGCCAGGGCCCTATACGGTCCATCTGTACCATACTTCCCGACCAGACACCGTAGTGACAGGATACCTGCCTGAGCAAGGGGCCACGGTGACAATCGTCGATGACCAGGGCAATCGGGAACAGCTGTTGGAGACAGAGGCGGGCACCTACCGAACATCACCCGCCGGTATGCACGGCGTCGTGGGACGAGAATATCATCTTGAAGTGAAGACTGGCCAGGGCCATGAGTATACTTCCGATCCGGAGCGATTGCCACCCGGGGGAAAAATAGACAGTATCTACTACGAATATGGGTCGGTGTATGTGAAGAACCCTGACCCAGCCAAACTGGGCGACCAGAAGATCGACGTCTTCAATATATTTCTGGATGCCCATGGCCCTTCAGAAACTCCTTCCTACCAACGCTGGAGTTGGGAGGGTGTATATAAGGTGCACACCTTCCCTGAATTGCGTTATCGCCCGGTCTATGTGAACGGGCGTGAAGCCGATGTTCCAGATCCGGTTCCTTGTTCCGGATTCATTGCCATCCCGACGGGTCCTATTTCTGCTATTCTGAACCAGGTCGGTCCTTGCACCTGCTGCGTCTGCTGGATCCATGAGTACGAACGTTCACCGGTGGTACTGGACGACCAATTGAGCAAGCGCGGCAAGTTCAACAGGATCCCGATTACAACTGTCCGCATCACCGAAGAACGTTTCTTTGAAAAATATATGGTGCGCATCACCCAGATGAATCTGACCGAGCGGGCCGGAAAATTCTGGAAGCAGGTGCAGAACCAGAAGCAGGGTGCGACCAGTCTCTTTCAGCCACCGTACGGAAAACTCACCGGAAATATTCAGTCTGTGGGCGATGCCCCTAAGGCTATCGGTATCTTCTATGCGGCATCAGTGAACCGGAAAGATATGTCAATCTATGCCAGGCAGGTCCCCCGCGATCACGTACTCAACGGCATGCGGTCGACTGATAAGATTTACTACAAGAGTTGTCTCGACTACGACCATTCGACCAATGTTCAACCCCCATATTGGCAATGAGCTTTCGTTCAGTCATCCTGTTTTGCCTTTGTGCCTGTGCCAGCCATCTGCACGCCCAGCCGGGTGGTGTACGCGATCAGTATGGGTGGATTGCCTTCAGTCAGCCTGCCTATTATCAGGGAGATACGGTTCATTTCACCACCTGGTTTGCAAGTCCTCCTTCCGGGTCAACGACGATACGATACCAGCTTCACCTTGATGTATCGGATTCGAAAGGACAAGTAGCGGTACACACGCACTTCTTCATTGTGGGGGGCTGGGCCTCCAGTTATGTGGTGCTGCCGGCAGAACTGGAACCTGGTTACTATTGGGTGGCGTTGTATTCGCTTCAGGGGGACAAACCGGTTCGCCTGTCCGATGACCATCCTCTGCTGGTGTCGGGAAGAAGGAAATTCGAAGCGCCTGCAAGTCTGCCAATTCAATCAACTGCACGAGCTCTCCTGCGCACCACTGTCCAACTGCAGTCGGAAGCAATCGCTACCCGCAGTCCCATTCACGTGGACGTAACAGTGACCGACAGCCTTGGTAAGCCCGTCGCGGGGAAATTCTCGGCTGCACTCGTGCAGGGAGAGGTATTGAAATACAAAGGTGGATTTGATCATTGGCCACCACAGGTACACATCGATGTGAAAGACTCGGCCACCGCTCATCGCATCAACGCAGGTTCCATAATGCAAATCAAAGGTCGCGCGGTTTTTGACAAATCATCAAAGCCGGTTCCCGACTCCACAAGAATAGCAGTCTATCTTCACAGGAATCTGATAGGCTACGAGTGCTGGACTTCCCGGAATGGATACTTTCAATTGCCTGCTGTCCTGGATTTTGCAGGCAGTGACCGGATATTCTATGCTGCGAGCCTGAAGGGTCAGCCATTGGACAGTGTGAGACTGGAAATGGAGAATCATCCGCTGTCACTTTCTGCTGCCCCTGCTGTACAAGACGGCAACGGCACGGATGAATTTGGCGAATACAGTTTCCAGTCCAATATGATCCGGCAGGCTTATGGGTATCATCGCCAAGGGGCCGGCGAGACTCCGATTGACAACAACCAGGTATTCGAAGAGGAGTACGGAGGTGCTGATGTATGGATCAATGTCGGGGATTTTGTTCCATTTGAAAAAATGGAGGATGTGCTGGCTGTTATTCCTAGCATCTACTACCGGAACGCAGGCAACGGCAAAATTGTCCAGATGCAGTTGTCTGATCGGTCCATGGCACACGCTTCGCCTACTTTCTGGATTGACGGTATCATGACCCGCGATGCTGATTACTTTATGAAGTTGCACCCTTCTCAGGTGGTGAGCATCCGGCTGATCACCAATGTGTATAAGTTGGGTCACCTTGGGGCCCTTGGTGAGGACGGCATTGTGATTGTCAGAACCAAAATCAGAAACAATCATCCCGCCCTCCGTTCAAGATTATTGCCGGTACTGGGTTTGTCAAATTCAGTACCTGAAAAAGTCGTCCATGAAATCCCCGCTGATGAGCCTGCCTTTCACACCCGGCTTGGCTGGTGGCCGACACTGACAACCGATGCGCAAGGGAAATGCAGTTTTAGGGCAGTGGCTTCTGATGACATTGGTCCCGCACATGTGCTGATCAGAGGTATAACTTCCGATGGCAAGCCGTTTGCCGGGTCAGCGGATTTTGAAGTCCGGCGCAGAGAGCACTGAACAGATGCATTGGATTATTGCCTATCTTGTCATAGTCTAATTTTCCACGCATGGCTGCTCTTCAACAAATTCAACTGCTGGTCAACCTTGCCCGCATCGATGGTGCAATGGATGAGCAGGAGAAAGCCTACATCGTTAACATTGGAGTCGCCAACGGGTTTCCGGCTTCGTCTGTGGAAACCCTCTTTTACGCCTCGGAAGAAGTGCAACTGGGTGATGCACTGACCGACCAGGAGCGGTTCAACTACCTCTTCAGCCTTGTCCAACTCATGAAGATCGACGGCCGCCTCTACAAGAATGAAATCCGCTATTGTGCAGACATGGCTGCCAGACTCGGCTATGACAAAGAAGTAATGTTTGAATTAATGTCAAAGGTGCACGGCATAGATATGGACAAGGGCGAAGTCGACGCCTTGCGCGACCTCACACACCGGTACCTGAAAGGACACTAGCTGTCGACTAACTCTTTGGATGCGAGGTTGTATCACCAGTGTCCATTCTCACTGCACAACGTCCTTCCAGCCATTTCGTGCAGGGATTTTTGGTGGAAAACCTGTATCATTAGCACACCTAATTAACCTGCCATGAAACGACTCCTCTTCGTGCTCATGCTGCTGCCTTTGGCCAGCTACGCACAGAAAACCATTATCCACTGCGGGACCCTGTTGGACGGAAAGAACAAAACGCTCCTGACCCAGGTATCCATCATCATTGAAGGCAACAAGATCACTTCGCTGGACAAGGGCTTCACCAAACCAGCATCCGGTGACAAGTTGGTGGATCTCAGTAAAAAATTTGTGATGCCCGGCCTGATCGATATGCACGTGCACCTGGAGAGCGAAACATCCAAGGATCAGTTGGTGAAGCGATTCACATTGAATGAGGCTGACATCGCTTTTCAGTCTACTATCTATGCAAAGAAGACGCTGTTGGCCGGCTTCACCACCGTTCGCGACTGCGGCGGTTCTGGCGTGAATATCTCGCTGCGGAATGCAATTGCCCAGGGTCTTGTGATTGGCCCCCGTGTGTTTGCTGCAGGTAAAGGCGTTGCCACTACCGGTGGTCACGGAGATCCCACCAATGGCAACAAAAGAGACCTGATCGGCGACCCGGGCCCCAAAGAAGGAGTTATCAATGGTCCGGAAGACGCCTATAAGGCTGTCCGACAGCGATACAAAGACGGTGCGGATTTCATTAAGATTACCGCTACGGGCGGTGTGCTCAGTGTGGCAAAAGACGGCAGTGGCCCGCAGTTTACCCAGGAGGAGGTGAATGCTATTGTGATGGCGGCCAAAGATTATGGCTTCCATACAGCTGCCCATGCTCACGGTGCTGAGGGTATGAAGCGCGCGGTTCGGGCTGGTATCACCACCATCGAACATGGCACACTCATGGATGATGAAGTAATGGACCTGATGATCAAGATGGGTACCTATCATGTACCCACGATCATTGCGGGCCGGTCGGCTGCCGACTATGCCAAGATTCCTGGCTACTACCACCCGCTGGTGGTTCCCAAGGCGATCGCCATTGGTTCAAAGATTCAGGAGAACTTCGGAAAGGCCTACAAGCGCGGCGTCAAGATGGCATTTGGTACCGATGCCGGCGTCTTCCCTCACGGTGAGAATGCAAGAGAATTCGGCTACATGGTGGAAGGCGGAATGCCTGCCATCGAAGCCTTGCTGTGCGCGATGCAGGTTAATGCAGATATCCTTGGCTACGGTGACAAGATCGGCTCCATCGAAAAGGGGAAACTCGCAGATATCATTGCGGTTT
>JAIBBB010000019.1 GCA_019694905.1 Cyclobacteriaceae bacterium | reverse complement strand
CAGCTACTCGCACCAATCCAATTGTTTATGAAACACCTGCCTTTCCTTGCGACGTTCCTTTTCATGGCTGTGACCGGTTGGACCCAGTCCATCAGCGGCACCTGGCAGTTGACGGACGAACAATCCTGCCTGCAAACGGACATGGAAGAGTCCGACACCGAGCGCGAACTCCGGGGCAAGATGTCTTCGAACGGCTTTTCCACTGTAGCCAAGATGCTTAAGTTGAAAAGCGATGGCACCGGCGAAGAAGGTGTGTACTCAGCAGGCAAGAAGAAAGGCAGTGGTGTACGCCAGTTTCGCTACCGGGTCAACGGGAACGAGTTGCAGTATGTGGACAAGAAATCCGGCATGATCACCGAGCGGTATACGATTGTTGAAATGACAGAAGGGAGCCTGAAACTGCAACCGGCAGGACGGGACTGTGGGCTGCGGACTTTTTCGCGCGCGCGTTAGCATGACAGAAGAAATTATTACCAAGAAGGATATCCGCAAGCTGAAGCTCGAAGAGCTGAAGGCATTCTTTGTGGCCCACGGCGAAAAGCCCTTCCGTGCGCAGCAGGTCTATGAATGGCTTTGGCAGAAGTCAGCCAAGTCGTTCGACCAGATGACCAACGTTTCTGTGGCCACGCGTGAAATGCTGAAAACCCATTTCAGCATCAACCACATTCATGTGGATCAGATGCAGCGCAGCGAGGATGGCACGATCAAGAATGCCGTGAAGTTACACGACGGCATGATTGTGGAGTCTGTCTTGATCCCTACCGAAAAGCGCATTACCGCTTGTGTCTCCAGTCAGGTGGGCTGCAGCCTGGCGTGCAAGTTTTGCGCAACGGCGCGGCTCAAGCGGCAGCGCAATCTCAATCCGGACGAGATCTACGACCAGGTTGTTGCTATTAAAGAGCAGAGCGAAAGTTTATTCGGCCGCCCGCTCACCAACATCGTGTTCATGGGCATGGGCGAGCCCTTGCTGAATTACGCCAACGTGGTCACTGCAATAGAAAAGATTACGTCGCCTAAAGGCCTGAACATGGCGGCGAAACGCATTACGGTATCAACCGTAGGCATTGCCAAGATGATCATGAAGATGGCCGACGACGAGGTGAAGTTCAACCTGGCGGTGTCGCTCCACTCGGCGCTGGATGGTGTGCGGTCATCGATCATGCCTATCAACGACACCAATCCGCTGAGCGAGTTAGCAGATGCGTTGCGCTACTGGTATCAGAAGCGCAAGAAGAAAGTCACGTACGAATATGTGGTGTGGAAGGGCATCAACGACACGAAGAAAGATGCCGAGGCGCTGCTGACATTTTGCAAGATCATCCCCTGCAAGGTCAACCTGATCGAATACAATCCCATTGACGACGGCGAGTTCCAGCAGGCCAGCGACGACAAGCTACGGATGTACCAGGAGTTGCTGGAAGGTCACGGCATCACCACGCGTATCAGAAAGAGCCGCGGCAAAGACATTGCAGCCGCCTGCGGCCAACTGGCGAATAAGACGGTTGTCTAATCCATGTCTTCGTCTGTCAGTATCACTGTTTTCACAGGGCCAACAGTTTCCGAAAGCATGCAAGATGGCGCGAAGAAGTAGCCAATACCAGGGATGCTAACGGGTCTGGCGAGGGCATACGTTCCTGAGGCCAGATCATTAGCAGTCTGAAGATACTTGTGCTCGTCCAGGATTGCCTTTGATTCTGCGTCTACTGCATCCGGGTTAAACTCACTGTTCTGCACTTCACCCCAGACCCCATCTTTCTTTCCAAACCAACGATCCCCTTGAGAAACAATCACTTCATAATTAGGAGCAATCTTTAGTTTTCCATCCAGTCCATAATAACCATAGCCTTCTGCGCCCTTTACCTCCACCCAGTCAGGATGAACGACCCCCGGCGTTCCTACGAGGTCAAATTCAGGAGGTATGACCACACTCCCATCTTCCTTCACCAATCCCATGCGAGTCGTTGGAAAGTCACCAGAAATAGCACGTGCCATCCACTCGCCTTCCATGGATTCTTCTGCCACATAGTAATACGTGCGACCTTCATATTTGGTAAACCATGGGACCGCAGCATACGTCTTCAAAAGTTCATTAGAACGCTCGTAATAAGGCCGAAAATCTTCAGTAGCCTGGCTGATATAATCATCCATTGCAGAACCGCCGTCCCGACGCGAGCGCAATGGTTGAAACGCAGAAAGTAGTTCCTCGGCATTTATCCAGATGATCTTGTATTGTTGTCAACCCGCACCAAGAATATCGGAACAACAAGTTGTGCACTGTCGCGAGGCACCTCCGCACTGCGCAACGTAACAGGCAACTCCACCAGGACGGTATCACCGTGATCCGACAGTACTACCCGTTTCCAGTATGGGTGCACAGTAACCAAGGTGTCCCAACCGCGCAAGGAATGAAGGGCACGCATCGACTCGTCGAGGGACGAACGCCCGGGAGAGAAATAAGCGTATGCTTCCGTCTCGTCTTTGGCCAGACTTGCACTAAAGTCATTGAGAAAGGCAAGTACCTCTTCCTCCTTGTGAGATGCGGTATTGCACGACACCATGACAACCAGTGTCAACGGCAAGAACAGACGGGCGATGTTCATGTGAGAAATGTTGGGACTTAAAGATAAAAAATCCCAACATTCCGTCACTCACTCGCACTTGAGCGACTCCACCGGGTTGACGGTGGCGGCACGCCACGAGCGATAGCCTACCGTCAGCAAGGCAATCAACAAGGTGACTCCACCCGACAACAGGAATATGCCCGGACCGATCTCAATGTGATAGGCAAAATTGTTAAGCCATTGGTTCATCACCATCCACGCCACAGGTGCCGCCAGCACAAATCCTACCAGGATGAGCACCACAAACTCGCGCGAGAAAATGAAGAGAATACTTTCAACTGAAGCCCCCAGCACTTTGCGTACACCAATTTCCTTGGTCTTTTGGTTGGCCATGAACGATGCCAGTCCGAACAAACCCAGACAACCAATGAAGATGGCCAGTCCGGTAAACACACTAAGCAGCGTGGTGTTCCGCGACTCTGCATCATAAAACTCGCGGATGTTGTCATCCAGATATTCATAGCTGAAGATATATTCCGGAAATGCGGCCTCCCACTTTGCCTGAATGGCCTTTACCACGTCCTGGCTATGGGTCATGTCAATCTTCACAGACAAAGTGTGGTAGTTTCTCAGGCGATTGAACAACACGGTAGCCTCAATGGGATCATGCAGCGACACGGTGTTGAAGTTGCGCACTACACCTACTACCGGCAGCTTCTTGCCCCAGAGGTGAATGATTTTTCCCACGATATCTCCGGGGTTCTGATGTCCGGTCAACTCGGCCAGTTTTTCGTTGACGAGAAAGCCCTGCGCCGTATCAAGGTCCAGGACGTTTTTCCCGGCGACGAGTTGCAATCCAAACAACTCCAAATAGTTTCCATCAACCAGCTTCACCTGGGCCTCATAGAACTTGTCGTCATTGCCCATGTTAAAGCTGGTGGCGCTTACACTGCCGGAAGAGGGTGGGTTGCTGTTCAGGCTCACGGCCTCTACCCCGGGGGTTTGGTGCACTTCCTCGCGCAGCGTTTTCAGGAGCGTCTTGTGGAGCGTATCGCCTGACGCTTGCGCCGGTTCGGGGATCGGTATGGTGAGGATGGCCTCCTTGCGGAATCCGAGATCCTGATGACTGAAGTAACTCATTTGGGTGATGAGGACCAGTGTGGCGATCACGAGGAACTGCGAGATAAAGAATTGTAACACCACCAGACCCCGACGCAGGCCAAAACCAGACGAGTTGCTGCCGCTAAGCTTGTTCTTTAAAGCACTGATGGGTTGAAATCCCGATACCACAAACGCAGGGTACAATCCTGACAACACTGACACTATCACAACGATAGAAGTCAACAGCACAAGCATCACCGGATCAGTAAGTGACAATCTCAGACTAAGGTGCAAATAAGCATTAATGGAGGCTAGTGATCCTTGCGCGATGGCAAGGGCAATCAAAGCTGATACCGCCGTCACCAGTGTGGCCTCACCCAAAAACTGCAGGACCAGTTGCCCGCGCGTGCTGCCCATCGCTTTGCGGATCCCCACTTCCTTGCTCCGCTTTACCGCTTCCGCAGTGGACAAGTTGATGAAGTTGATACTGGCAGTCAGAATAAGAAACAGGGCGATTACGGAAAGCGCGAGCAGCGTCTCCCGGCTGATCACATTGTAGTTGAAATTGCTGAATCGCTCATCAAAATGCATGTCAGCCAGCGGCTGAAAAATCAGCGTCCGGTTGTCGCGGTTGCCTTCCTGTTCTCCATAGTATTTTTTAATGAAGGCCGGCACATTGGCTTCCAGCGTTTCAATTTTCTCTCCGGGCTTAAGGACGATGAAACACTGTTCGTCACTCCAGATGCTGTGCCAGCCATGCTCATCCAACTCTTTGCGCACGGTGGCATCGGAGAGCATGAGGTTGATGGGCACGTCCGTGTTGGTGGGTGCATCTTCTATGATGGCTGTAATCTTAAAGTCGTGATGGTCATAGTTGAGCACCTCTCCAATCGCTTCTTCCTTACCAAAATACTTGATCGCCAAACTCCGGCTGATGACGGCTTCATTGGGTTCGTCGAGTCCTTGTGATGCATCACCCTGCAGCACCTTGCGATCGAATACAGCAAAGAATGAAGGCTGAACATAGGATATACCGCGCTCTTCATCATATCGCCTGGGTTCGCCACCTTGTCCATGTATGGTGACCAGCCCACCGTTGCGATAAGACACAAACGTCACAGTCTCAGCCTCGGTAAAGTCATTGCGGACTGCTTCCGGCAATACGGCCGGTACACCGGAAGTATAACTCTTGCCCTGGTTGCCATCGCTTTGCATCACGATCCGATAGATGCGGTCGGCCTTGCTGTGGTAATGATCAAAGCTGGTGTGATACCGCAGCAGCAACACCAAGACCAGGCAGGAGCCTATCCCGAGTGTGAGCCCGGCGATATTCAGGAACGACCGACCCTTGTCGCGGAGCAGGTTTCTGAGGGCAGTTTTGAGATAGTTTTTGAACATAGAATAGGGGGCTGTTGCAGATGATCCGTTGAAATGGCAATGTCTGTGCCATTGTCCATTTTCTGCCATAACACGCTCAATTCGCAACCGGGATGTACGGTTGCGGTCTTTGCCGTCCGATAGCGGACGTTGATATTTGACGCCCTCTTCCTACCTTTGGGCCATGCTACAGACGCTGATCCTCATCTTGCTTTTTGCCGGTGCCCTGTTCTATCTCGGCAGGATGGCATGGCGCAGCTTCAAATCACAGCAATCCTGCAGCACCGGCTGCGGCAAATGCGCCGAAGCCCATGACCGCTTTTCGAAAGTGCCGGTCAAGCCCTAGGCAAAGACTTTGGTTCCCTCCGTACAGTTCTGACAAATATCGATTTCCTTGCGCGCACGCATGAGCGACCGCCGGAAGGATTTGTATGCGTCTCCCTTCCAGATGGATCTGAAATCCATCGCCTGAAGATCGCCCATCACATGGCTTGCGTCCTTGTCAAAACAACAAGGCACAATCTTTCCATCCCAGGTGACAACGGCACTGTGCCACATCTTCCAGCAGTGGTTGAGCAGTTGATTCTTGATGGTATAGCTTCCATCGGGCAACATCCGGTAACGGGCAAAACGCTCACGGGTCGGAATCAGCGGTGATCCCTTTTCATAATCGTAGATCTGGGCCGTCTTCAGTTTCACTTCATCTACTCCCAGTTCACGTGCGAGCTGATGAACCTCGTCAATCTGATGTTCGTTGGGCTTGACGACCAGGAACTGAAATATGACATGAGGTGTCGCCGATTGCAATTCCCGTTTCCATCGCACAATCTCGCGGGTCCCCTGTAACACCTTCTCAAGGCTGCCGCCGATCCTGTACGCAGCATAGGTATCCTGGGTGGTGCCATCAATTGAAATGATCAGCCGGTCGAGACCGGATTCAACGGTGAGTCGCGCCCGATCCGAAGTCAGATAGTGGGCGTTCGTGGAGGTGGCTGTGTAGATATTTCTCTGCTTCGCCTCGCGCACCATGTCCAGAAATTCAGGATGGAGATACGGTTCACCCTGAAAATAGAAGGTGAGGTAGGCAACGTGGTCCGACACCTGATCGATAATTCTCCGAAACAATGCAGCATCCAGATTGCCTGTTGGCCTTGTGAAGGACCTCAATCCACTGGGACACTCAGGACATCGAAGGTTACAGGATGTGGTAGGCTCCACGCTGAGTGACAACGGCATCGGTGGCGACCAAAGTCTGCCTGTCAAGCGCGACCATGCATAACTTGCAAGGACGCCTGTTGCGTTGAAAAACCGCAACGGCGTCATCGCACGCAACATTCTGAAGTGATCATTCCATGACATGTAGTTCAAAAGTACGTCCTCACCCGGTTTTGTCATTATCTTGCCTCAAAATTGTCGTAAGTATGCTGCGTACCTTGTTTCTGTCTGGCTTCCTCGCGCTGTCCATGGCTGTTTCGGCCGAAACTCCCCGGCTTTCCGCCAACGCCCAGATCAGTCTCATCACGTGTGGCGCCGGTCAGCAGGAGCTGTATTCTGCCTTCGGCCACAGCGCGCTGCGCGTCCGTGATCCCCAATTGCAGATCGACTATATCTACAACTATGGCGTCTTCAATTTCGACCAACCCCATTTCTATCTCAACTTCGCCCGTGGATATCTGTACTATCAGTTGGGCGTATACGACGCCCGCGATTTTTTGATGGCTTATGTCCGATACAACCGCAGCGTGGCCGAACAGGCGCTCCTCCTCTCACCTGCTCAAAAGCAAAAACTCTTTGACTACCTCGAGTGGAATGCCAGCCCCGATCACCAGACTTACCGATACGATTACTTCTACAACAATTGCGCGACGAAACTGCGCGACGTCGTACAGGAAGTAATGGGTGACAGTGTCCGCTTCGACGGCAATCACATCACCACCCACTACACAATTCGCGAACTCACAGATCAGTATCTGGCGCAACAACCCTGGGGCGACCTGGGAATAGATATCTGCCTTGGACTGCCCATGGATAAACTGGCTACTCCGTGGGACTACATGTTCCTGCCCGATTACCTGTTTGACGGATTCAGACACGCCTTCATCCTTACCGCCGGTGGATGGCAACCGTTGGCCGCTCAGGAACATGTGCTCTTCCAGGCCGCCCCGGAAGATCCCGTCTTCAGCTGGACACACCCTTGGATTGTCATTGGCGCGCTGTCACTGATCATCCTTCTTGTTTCAGTCAGAGACCTGCTAAGAACAAAGATCACCACCTCGCTTGATTTTATCCTCTTGCTCGCGACAGGTTTGATCGGTCTGCTCTTGCTGCTGCTTTGGTTGCTCACCGACCACAAAGCTGCAGCATGGAACTTCAACCTGCTTTGGGCACTGCCCACAAACCTCGCAGGGCTCTACCTCCTGCTCAGGAAACGATCGGTCTCGCTGAAAAAATATTACCTCGGCGCTGCATTGCTAACAGTCCTTCTGTTACTCACCTGGTACTTCCTGCCACAACAACTCAATCTCTTCCTGCTGCCCTTCGTCGCTGCATTGGGTGTTCGGTATGGAGCAAATGCAGTTGTGCTCTCTCGTCAAAAAGCTGTCTAGAAGTTAGACAGGCCCTTGTCGTGGTAGCTGAACGGCGCCAGCCGCAGTCCGATCTGGATTTCATGTGTCGTAAACCGCGTGCCCACTGATTTGTTGGTCGGTATCTCCAGCGCGTACGCCAGCCGGTAACGCTCCATGAAGTTGATCTGCGCCAGCCAGCCGTACGCATTCAGGTTCCTGGTGAAAACCCCCACCACATACTTCTGGTCGATCAGCACGTTCATGTTCACGTCCGCCGACATCGGCGTGCCCTTCACGCCCTTCAACAACACCGTGGGCTTCAACTGTATCCTGTTGCTCATATGGAACACATACCCGCCATACAGATACAAATGCTGCTGGTACAACTTCACCTCTTGTCCGCCCAGACTCACAGCATTGTTCACCAGCCTTGGCACCGACAAGCCCACCATAAACCGCTCGCTCTTCAACATCGCCCCCGCTCCCAGATTGAATTTCATCTGGTTGACCGTCCCAAACGCCGGGTCGCCCGGATCCTGGATGGTAAGCTTGCTCGCATCAATACCATAATTGATCAGCCCCGCCTGCATCCCGAACGACAGGCTGCTCTCCTTCAACTTCAACTTGTAGGAGAACATCCCGTTCAGGTTCGTGTTCGTGTTCTCCCCGATCCGGTCCTGAACCACCAGCACCCCTGCTCCCACTTTGTTGTCGCGCAACGCCACCTGGCCCCCTGCACTCACCGTCGTCGGATTCCCGTCAAAGCCTGACCATTGCATCCGGTATCCCGCAAACGCCTGCAGGTTGTTCGTCGAACCCACGTACGCCGGGTTGATCACCATCGGATTGTTCATGTACAATCCGTACAACGGGTCCTGTTGCGACCGGGCCTCTCCTGCTGCAACCACCATCAGCAACAGCACACAAAATTTATATAGATTCTTCATGTCCTTAGCCCTCAGCGTTTCAATGATAAATATCCCGTCATCGTCTTCCGTCCCGACGTAAACTCAATCTTGTAGAAGTACGTCCCTGCCGGCACCTCCCCGCCGTTCTTGTTCAGGCCCCGGAACACATGATTCGTGTTGTCGTAATTGTCTGTCTCGAATACCGCGTCTCCCCACCGGTCGTATATCGTCACGTGGTTCTCTCGCGTCTCCGCCATCTTGTCGATGTTCTGGATCACAAACACCGGGTTCTTGTCGTCGTTGTTCGGTGAAAACCCGTTGTATACCAACACCTCACCCGCCACGTCGATCTCAATCTGCTGCTGGGCACACTTGCCCGACAGGTCGCACACCTCGATCGTCACCACATCTTTGCCCACAAATGAAATCCCTGCGTAGTCTACAACCAATTGGTTCTGCCCGTTGATCGTTGCCGTCGCGCCACTGGCAGGTTGCGTCACAATCTTCAGCGTCGTTACGTCCAGGTTGTTGTCCGGGTCACTCAGCAGCGGCCCCAGGTCAATCGTCGCCGTTCCGCTGATCGTCGTCTGCGATGTAGCAGGCGTAATCACCGGCGGCTGATTGCAGTCGTTGGCAACAACCGTCACCGTCGACGCCGGACTCGTACACCCGTTCGCATCCTCAATGATCAATGTCACCGTCGATGATGTCGTCACCGAGATCTGCTGCGTACTCTCCGTGGTGGACCACACATACACAAACCCGGCAGGCCCATCAAGCGTCGCCGTCTGCCCCAGGCAGATCGTCACCGTACCCGACACATCGGCCGGAACAGTCGTGATTTGCGGCGCCGCAAGGGTAACCGGGTTCAGCGTCACAGTCACCTGTGTCTTCACACTTTCGCACGTACCGTCGTTCAACGCAACATAGTAAAGAGTCGTCAGCTCATTGGTCGGCGTCAAATAAGTGGCCGCCGTCTCTCCATTCTGAAGCACACCGGCCGTATTGTACCAACGGTATTCACCATTGGCTCCGCCTCCTGCGGTCAGCGTCACCTGTGATGGCTTGCAAATATTCACATCACTCGCAGTGGGTGCGGAGGGTATCGAAGCAATAACCGCATTCACCGTCGCCTTTGCGCTCACACAAGTACCATCCGTTACCGACACCTGATAGCTCGCATTCGCCACCAGCGACGGTGTCACGTAGGTGTCATTGCTCTCCCCGTTGATCAGTCCGCCGGAATCATACCAGAAATAATTGCCGTTGGTGCCACCACTCGCCGTGAGCGTCACCGCACCCGGACCGCAGTTGGTCACATCACTAACCACAGGAGTAGCCGGCAGCGCATTCACCGTGAAGTTCACTAGATTGGTGTACACCGCAGCAGCCAGGTCGCCGGTTACCTTGCATCGGTACAAACCTCCGCCCTGCATACCTGCCGTGTTCACCGTCAGCGACGCCGTGGTGGCTCCGGTGTAAACCGCACCGTCCGCCAGATCATTGTAATTAACACCGTCAATGCTGTATTGCCACTGATAGGCAATGTTGGTCGTGCCTGAAGCAGACGTAGTCAGTACAGGCGTCGCACCGTCACAAACAGAATACGTTGTGCCCGGCTGCGTATCGATGGTAATCACAATAGCCGGCATCTGGTTTTGCATCACCATCACCGCATTGGTGGGTGCCGCAGCGCCATTCTGACCAGTGATGACAATGTCCGGCTTGCCGTCGGTGTTGACGTCACCCAGCGCGAGTGCAATCGGCGTCCTGCTTAGCGCGTACGTCACGCCGGCACTGAAGTTAAGGTTGCCGGGCGTACTGTTGTTCTTGAATACGGTAACCGAAGGAGATCCAAACACCTGATGGATGCTGACAATTTCAGGGAGTCCATCACCATCCAGATCCTGTGAAGCAATCCTGATGCCATTGCCCGGTGAAGGCAACTGTTGTTCAGCTCCAAAACTGATGTCGCCGGTGCTTGAATTGTTGAGCGATACGCCCACAAACGCGCTCCCACTGTAGGTTACTGCGATGTCAGTCTTGCCGTCACCATCAAAATCGCTTGCTGTGATCCACTCGGGTGTGACACCTGCCGTGCTGTAGTTACCCAGGAAGTTGAGGGAACCACTATTGATAGCAAAAGGCTGTTGAGTGTTGAGCAGAAAGGTAAGATTGCTGGTCCCTGGATTGGTCGCAATGACATCTTCGTATCCATCACCATCAAAATCCTCCGCCACCACACCACCATAGGTAGAAGGTTTTGCGAAAAGAACAGCGCTGGTGGGGAAGGGTGCATAGTTACCGTTGGCGGGGAAACTCCCGGCTATGCTAAGATTTTCAAAAACATACACATTGTTTCCACCGGCAACGGCTATAATGTCCAGCTTTCCATCCTTGTTAATGTCCGCAGAGGTGGCACCGGTAAAGCTGTTGGCATTGGAATAAACGAGCGATTCAAACGACACTGCAGCTCCACTGCTCGCATTTCGAGCCAGGCCATAGGCAGTCGCCAGATCCAGTTTTCCGTCACCATCAACATCTACTACATGCGCACCAATGCCGGCAGAAAAGTGGTTGGCAAGATCGGTAAAGGAAGTACCGGACAATGTTTGACCTGCTGTGCCTGAGTTCTGCAGAACTGACGCACCGTTGGTATCTTCATAGACAATTTCCGGCATGCCATCATCATTGAAATCTGACACTTCCAGTCCCGCCCTGGGGCTGAACCCTATGGCAAAATCCACGCTGGCAGCGAAAGATGTATTGTCTATGCCCTGACTGGAAACAAAGGTTCGGCGAAAGGTCTTGCTAAAACCCGTGAGCCCATGGTTAGTGACGCTGAATTTGCCTGACACTCCCGCATCTGAAAGCGTGATTGAAGTAGCGGTGTTTGTAGCTGCACCTGAAATTGTAGCGAGCGAGCCACTCAGTCGGACTACAGGTGTTACATTGCCTGTGAATTGAAGATCACCATTCAGCACAACGGTAGCGCCTGTTGATCCCGATGCAGGCGTCAGGCTGGTAACCTGCGGAACCGGGTAGCACTCATTGTGGAAGATGTACACTCCGTTTTCGCCGGCGTTGTTGTTGGTATAGACGGCGAATACTTCCGGCTTGTTGTCGCCGTCCAGATCAGCTACACGGGGTTCGGCCAGATACAGATACCCTCCGGTTGGACTACCCTGAAAATACGTAGTAGGCACAAAGCTTGAGGCACTCAACGAGCCTGTGCCAATATTTTCAAGAATGCCTACATCGGCAGAACCAGACAAAATGATCTCCGGCTTTCCATCTGCATTGATATCGCCGGTCGTAATGCCATTAGGGTTAGCGAGGGTATTTGCGATGGTGATCGTGGAGCCAAATGCGGTTGCATCGAGCACGCCTCCCGCATAAATATTTTGCGCCATATACACCTGGTTGGCGCCATAGGTGCTCCACGCAAGATCTGTCTTACCATCATTGTCCAGATCAGCTGCTGTAACTCTGGTTGTATACGCCACCACAGCCGGGATGGTAAATGGTGCCGCCATGCTGATTGTTCCCGGCGTTGAATTGTTGTTGTAGATCGAAATTGTTGCAGCATTGTAACCTGGAGAGATAATCTCTGGCTTGCCATCACCATTCAGGTCGGCAATTTCCACATCGCTCAGTCCCGAAGTAGTACCAAGTGATGGGCCATAGGCAAAATCTGCATTACCAGGTGTACTCAGGTTGCGGCACACGAACATGCCGCCGGGTGAGGTTCCGGTGGTCAAAGCCACGTCCAACCTGCCGTCGCCGTCGAGATCACCAACGGCCATGGTCAGCGCAGAATAATACGCATAGCTGAAAATCGCAGGTGCCGAAAATGAGTTTGCGTCAAGTGTACCCGGCCCGCTGCTCTGGTTTCTGAAAACAGCGAGGTAACCGGTGAAGTTGTCCGCCACGCTTGCGACGATATCAAGTTTGCCGTCGTTGTCCACATCGAATACCTTCACCTCACTCAGGGAATTGATCCCCACAGGAAACGCTGTCAGCGGTATCATGCCAGAGAAGGAGGCAGAGGACACGGTTCCAGTAATACCCAGGTGCTGGAATATATACAGTTTGGGTGTGCCTGTCTCCGTGACGACCATATCCGTCCACCCGTCACCATCGAGGTCACCCTGGTCCATGCCACCAAAGGAATTGTAGGTACTGTTCATGGACAGCCGGGCAGCCGAACCCTTTGCCATCGACGCGCGGATAATGTGCCCCCCGTAGTCCTTGTTGTTGTCATAGAGCGGATGGAAGGCAACCGGGCTGCTGCCTTGCTGGCCACTGGTGAGATTGATCACAACAATTCTGGCTGAGGAAGCGCCGCCTGGCACAAGTGCTGAAATCTGGGTTGCACTGGCCGCTGTGACCTGAGCGCGCAGACCACCAAAGTACACCGCGTTCTGCGCAGCAGCAGGGTCAAATCCACTACCGGAGATCGTCACCGATGAACCGGGAAGCGCCGAGGCGGGCGAAAAGGATGTGACAACAGGCCCTGGCACTGACGGGATCATATCCATCACCACGTTGTCAATCGAGGTCACATACGAAGCGCTGATAACACCCAGGTACTTAGCACGGATCCGAACGCCTGTAACAGTCCCTAGAACCCGCTTCATGGTTGCTTGAGAAGGTGCAGCACAACTCATGCACCCACTGTGCCATTGTGTTTCATCCATCGGCAGACTGTATGAAGTCCACGCGCCAGTGGCAGGTTTGGTCGGGAATTGGTAGTACAAAGATCCGCTTGAACCAAGGATAACCACATCCGGGTTGGTATTGTCAGTACCGGCTTGTCCAACAAACAGATCAAAGCTGAGCGTCCGTTTGTAAATGGCACTCAAGTCCCCCGTGTACTTCGAGGGTGCTACCCAGTACCAATCGGATGCATTTGCATTCGAGACGGTAAAGATGTCGGCGGTTGCCATCCCGCCCGGGTTTCCGCCGGTAGCGCTGTAGGTGGGAGCAAAATTGGTGAATGATTGGCCGTATCGCTCGACTGTCCATCCATCTGTATCAACTGAAAAATCGCTGGTGATTTGTGCCCAGCCTGCACTTGCTCCCGTCAAAAAGATCAGTGTGAGCAATCCACGCAAGGTGGTAGAGATCTTATGCATACTACGCAGGGGTATAATAGACGTATGTCCGAAAATCGGCCCAAATGTAACCGGGTTTATAGCAAAAATGCTATGTCCTTGAACCGCTGCGGCGCAAGGCGCAGAATGCTCTGACATTCAAGAAGTTTCGCAATGCAATTCAATAACCCGCCGCCACCATGGCGTCTGTCACACGTGGACAGTGCCGCGGAAGTCCTGCAGATTTGGGTGAGGATCAGAAGTTGGACAAACCCTTGTCGTGGTAGCTGAACGGCGCCAGCCGCAGTCCGATCTGGATTTCGTGTGTAGTAAACCGCGTGCCCACTGATTTGTTGGTCGGTATCTCCAGCGCGTACGCCAGCCGGTAACGCTCCATGAAGTTGATCTGCGCCAGCCAGCCGTACGCATTCAGGTTCCTGGTGAAAACCCCCACCACATACTTCTGGTCGATCAGCACGTTCATGTTCACGTCCGCCGACATCGGCGTGCCCTTCACGCCCTTCAACAACACCGTGGGCTTCAACTGTATCCTGTTGCTCATATGGAACACATACCCGCCATACAGATACAAATGCTGCTGGTACAACTTCACCTCTTGTCCGCCCAGACTCACAGCATTGTTCACCAGCCTTGGCACCGACAAGCCCACCATAAACCGCTCGCTCTTCAACATCGCCCCCGCTCCCAGATTGAATTTCATCTGGTTGACCGTCCCAAACGCCGGGTCGCCCGGATCCTGGATGGTAAGCTTGCTCGCATCAATACCATAATTGATCAGCCCCGCCTGCATCCCGAACGACAGGCTGCTCTCCTTCAACTTCAACTTGTAGGAGAACATCCCGTTCAGGTTCGTGTTCGTGTTCTCCCCGATCCGGTCCTGAACCACCAGCACCCCTGCTCCCACTTTGTTGTCGCGCAACGCCACCTGGCCCCCTGCACTCACCGTCGTCGGATTCCCGTCAAAGCCTGACCATTGCATCCGGTATCCCGCAAACGCCTGCAGGTTGTTCGTCGAACCCACGTACGCCGGGTTGATCACCATCGGATTGTTCATGTACAATCCGTACAACGGGTCCTGTTGCGACCGGGCCTCTCCTGCTGCAACCACCATCAGCAACAGCACACAAAATTTATATAGATTCTTCATGTCCTTAGCCCTCAGCGTTTCAATGATAAATATCCCGTCATCGTCTTCCGTCCCGACGTAAACTCAATCTTGTAGAAGTACGTCCCTGCCGGCACCTCCCCGCCGTTCTTGTTCAGGCCCCGGAACACATGATTCGTGTTGTCGTAATTGTCTGTCTCGAATACCGCGTCTCCCCACCGGTCGTATATCGTCACGTGGTTCTCTCGCGTCTCCGCCATCTTGTCGATGTTCTGGATCACAAACACCGGGTTCTTGTCGTCGTTGTTCGGTGAAAACCCGTTGTATACCAACACCTCACCCGCCACGTCGATCTCAATCTGCTGCTGGGCACACTTGCCCGACAGGTCGCACACCTCGATCGTCACCACATCTTTGCCCACAAATGAAATCCCTGCGTAGTCTACAACCAATTGGTTCTGCCCGTTGATCGTTGCCGTCGCGCCACTGGCAGGTTGCGTCACAATCTTCAGCGTCGTTACGTCCAGGTTGTTGTCCGGGTCACTCAGCAGCGGCCCCAGGTCAATCGTCGCCGTTCCGCTGATCGTCGTCTGCGATGTAGCAGGCGTAATCACCGGCGGCTGATTGCAGTCGTTGGCAACAACCGTCACCGTCGACGCCGGACTCGTACACCCGTTCGCATCCTCAATGATCAATGTCACCGTCGATGATGTCGTCACCGAGATCTGCTGCGTACTCTCCGTGGTGGACCACACATACACAAACCCGGCAGGCCCATCAAGCGTCGCCGTCTGCCCCAGGCAGATCGTCACCGTACCCGACACATCGGCCGGAACAGTCGTGATTTGCGGCGCCGCAAGGGTAACCGGGTTCAGCGTCACAGTCACCTGTGTCTTCACACTTTCGCACGTACCGTCGTTCAACGCAACATAGTAAAGAGTCGTCAGCTCATTGGTCGGCGTCAAATAAGTGGCCGCCGTCTCTCCATTCTGAAGCACACCGGCCGTATTGTACCAACGGTATTCACCATTGGCTCCGCCTCCTGCGGTCAGCGTCACCTGTGATGGCTTGCAAATATTCACATCACTCGCAGTGGGTGCGGAGGGTATCGAAGCAATAACCGCATTCACCGTCGCCTTTGCGCTCACACAAGTACCATCCGTTACCGACACCTGATAGCTCGCATTCGCCACCAGCGACGGTGTCACGTAGGTGTCATTGCTCTCCCCGTTGATCAGTCCGCCGGAATCATACCAGAAATAATTGCCGTTGGTGCCACCACTCGCCGTGAGCGTCACCGCACCCGGACCGCAGTTGGTCACATCACTAACCACAGGAGTAGCCGGCAGCGCATTCACCGTGAAGTTCACTAGATTGGTGTACACCGCAGCAGCCAGGTCGCCGGTTACCTTGCATCGGTACAAACCTCCGCCCTGCATACCTGCCGTGTTCACCGTCAGCGACGCCGTGGTGGCTCCGGTGTAAACCGCACCGTCCGCCAGATCATTGTAATTAACACCGTCAATGCTGTATTGCCACTGATAGGCAATGTTGGTCGTGCCTGAAGCAGACGTCGTCAGTACAGGCGTCGCACCGTCACAAACAGAATACGTTGTGCCCGGCTGCGTATCGATCGCAATGATGGCCGCTGACATAGTATTCTCGAATACCATCAAGGCGCTGCTGCCGGTGACAGCCGGACGGCCCAGCAACAGGATGTCTGGCTTTCCATCGAGAGTAACATCCGCAATGGCAACACCCCTCGGACTTTTTCCATACGCCGCGAGCGGGAAATTCACCGGCGTGAATGTCAGGCTTCCTGCGCTGCTCTCATTGTGAAGTACGGTGAATGAGCCCGCACCGGAAGGGTTATGCGTCACTACTATTTCCGGCAGGCCATCGCCATCGAGGTCCTGCGCAGCAAGCCGGTAGCCATTCAAAAGTACGGTCACATCGACCGGTGTGGCAAAACTGATCGCACCTGAAGTGCTGGTATTGAGATACACGGAAAGGATCGGTGAAGCTGAATAGCTGACAGCGAGGTCAGTCAATCCGTCGCCGTCAAAATCGCCGGCGACAAGGTCGGTGGGGGTTGTACCCGTAGTGGTCTGGTTGGCAGCTGCAAGGAATGTGCTCGGCGTGAGAGGTCCTTTGATGCCACTTCCTCTGAAAACGGAGAGGGTATTGGTTGAGCCAGTAACAGCAACCATGTCCGGGTAGCCATCGCCATCAAAATCATCAGCTGTAAGTTTGCTCTGGGTGCCGGTGGCCGTGAACGGCAAATAGGAGGAGGAGAAGGTGGAATACAGCCCGCCATAAAAGAATCCGGTCGAACGCGCATTGTTTTGCATCACCATGACAGAAGTCGATCCACTGGTTACCGCAAAGTCGATCTTTCCATCCCTGTTAAAGTCCGATGTAACCGCGGAATTGTACAACGTCACTGCAGTGGATGCGCCGGTAGGCCCGTTCAGGAAACTGATCGTTCCAGAAGTAGAACTGTTCTGCAGAATACCATATCCACTGTGGATGTCCTGCTTTCCATCGCCGTCAATATCGAAGACCTGTACGCCTTCCGCAGCCGTCACAGTGACCGCGGCTGCCGTCATGGAAGCAGCGGTGAATAGCTGACCGGCACTTCCCGTGTTCTGAAGCACTTTTAGTGCATTGGTGTTTTCGGTCACCAGGACATCGGGCTTCCCATCGTCATCCAGGTCTCCGATGGTGACGTGATCCCTGGGAGTTCCGGTGAGTGCAAACTCAACAGGACTGGCGAATGCATTTGCATCAATTTGACCGTTCGACAGAAATTTCACCGGCACATATTTACTGTAGCCAGTAAGTCCGTGGGCGGTGACGGACAACCTGTCAGAAACAACGCCTTTGGCCGTGGTGACATCCAGGCCTGCGTTCGTCAGGTTGCTGATTGCGACAGGCAACTTCCCCAGACGAGCCTTCGGGGTAGACCCGCCCGAGGCGAGGAAGTCTCCCGCAAATGATGTAGTGGCACCCACCGTGTCAGCCGCGGCGGTGTAGCTGTCAATTCTGGGGACGGGGAAACTCTCGTTGTGGTAGATCAGCAAGTTTGGACTATTGGACAGCCGCACCAATACTTCAGGTTTGTCATCACCGTCCAGGTCTACGGCAAACGGATCAATCGGGTAGCCTGTAGCGCCAAGCGTTTCGAAAGGCACGCCGGTTGCAAAGGAAGTTGCGTCAAGTGTGCCCGGCGTTGAAGTGTTCTCAAATACGGCAATGTCAGTACTTCCGGCCAGGATCAGATCCAGTTTGCCATCGCCATTGATATCGCCAACACTTACCTCGTCATGAATGTATCCGAGCGGAGAATTCAGGCTCACGTTAGGGCCAAAGGAAGTGGCATCAAATGTTCCTCCCGCGTAGTTGTTCTTTTTGATGTAGATGTTGTCGGTGCTGTAGCCCGGCCATGCAATGTCTGTGAGTCCATCCCCGTCGAAGTCGGCGAGCGTCACATTGCCACCACCCAATGTCGCAACCTGAAAGGCCGCGTCCAGGTTAATGGCCCCAGGTGTCGAAGAGTTGCGGAGAATCGAAATATTCGCTCCTGTAGAACCTGTCGTGAACACAACATCACTCAAATGATCGCCGTCCATATCGGCCACGGACATTGTGCCACCGCAGGTGTAGATATTTCCAAATGTCTGGTAGCTGCAAAAGTCCAGGATTCCAGGTGAACTTCTGTTGGGGAACACGTAGAGTCTTGCACCGCTTGCGCAGCTGTTATTGAAAACACTGATGATTTCCGGCCGGCCATCCCCATCGAGATCGGCTGCTTCGAGCGGACCGTCTGAATAGGATAGTCCCTGTATGGTCGTAGGTCCGGTAAACGACAAAGCACCTGTTGTGCTGGTATTCCGGTACACGCTCACGTAGGCATTGAATACGCCAGCCTCGGAAAAGGCCAGATCCAGTTTGCCATCGCCGTCAAAATCAGCAATCGCCACAAAGGCCTTGCTGTAGGGCTGTGCTGTGGTAAAAGTCACTTTGGGAGCGAATGTTGCTGCAGACAGTGCATTGCTTGTCCCCGTGTTGAGGAATATGCTGAATTGCCTCGTCGTGCTGCTCTCGCCTACAATGAGGTCATTCCATCCATCGCCATCCATGTCGGCAACCCGCATCCCGCCACTGGAAGTTGCCACAGTGATGGCAAGCGCATCACCAAGCGTTGCCTGGTTGATCATGCCGCCGAAATCCCGGCCATTGTCAAATGCAGGAATGAAAGTTGCTGCTGAAGTGGCTGTGCGGCCGCTGGCGAGATCGGTGAGTGAGATAGGAGAACACGCTGCACCCTTTGGTACCTGCACGGTAACGGTGCTGGCAGTCGCTGCAACCACACTTGCCTTTACGCCTCCGAAATAGACTGCAAGCTGAGTAGGGTCGGTATTGAAATTGCTTCCCTGCAGAGTCACCTGGGTAGTGACCGGAACTCCTCTCGTTGGGCTAATGGACGTGATGACCGGAGGTGCTAGCACCGGCGCCGCACCAAGAGCAACATTGTCCAGCGCCGAACTTGTGCCGCTGGTCGCCTGATAGTGTCCGTTGATTTTAATAGCCACAAGCGTACTCAAAACGGATTCAATCTGGGTAACGGTTGCCAGCGCACCCGTGGGTGTTCCGACGTGCCAGTGCGCACTGGTGTCAAGCAAGATCGAATAGCTGGTCCAGGCAGGATCCTGAGCCGGAAAAGCGGAAAGATTGACCGACAGTGTTGACGATGCGCCAACCAGCAACACGTCTCCAAAGCCCGAGTGCTGAAGTCCGGTGACGGAAGAGATCTGCAGGTCAAACTGCAATGGATATCCATACGATGCCACGCACAACTGGCCCAGGAACTTGGCAGGCGCACGCCAGTAAGAGGCCTGCGTGGTTACGTGTGATGTCGTCACGTACCCGCCAGCACTGTTATGAACAACGGTCTGGGGACTCAGGTTACTGTAATCAACAACTGTCCAGCCCTCGTCGGATGCGCTGAAGTCGCTGATGATCTGCCCTTGCAGGCTGTGGGAAACGCTGAGCAAAATTGTCAGCGTTGCAACAAGAAGAGAAACGCGCGCATGGCTCATAGAGATGCGTGGGGGGTTAGGTGATGAAATCCAGGCCAACAGCCGGCAGGCATGCCGGCCTTTCAGACGACATTAATATAGTATTTTCGGGACGTTGACACAAACAGGCAGACTGTCAGTCCGCAATGAACCGGACCGTCTGCTGAATGACGTGGTCATCCTTCAACACCCGGTTGTGACCCAGTCCTGTGGTGCGCAATAGCCGTGCTTTCGGATATGCTTTCATAAGTTCCAGCGAGTGCAAAAGAGGAACTTCCCGGTCATCTTCATCGTGCACCAGCAGAATATCTGGTTTCAGTGCCATCTGCCGGATGAAATGCATCCCTGAAAAATCGCTGAAAGGGCGGTCATATTTCTCAAGAAACCATTTCTTAAAATTCTCACCGGTCTGAGCGGAAGCGTTCACGGCGCGGAGAAATGTCTGAATGATCTCGTCTGACACGGTGGGACTTCCGATGTTGATAAGTCTGTTCACGGCGAGTCCGTTCATCACAGCATACAAGACAGCCACTCCTCCGAAGGAATGAGAGATCGTGGCCACTGGTGTGCCGGTGATCTTCTGCAATTCCAGCATGGCGGCATGAAAACCAAGAATGGAAGTACTACGACCCTGCGACTTTCCGTGAGCAGGACCGTCGATACCTACTACCTGATAGCCGGCGGCCATCAATGGTGGAATGAACTTGCGGAATTGAGTAGCCCTTCCTGCCCAGCCGTGCATGAGCCACACTACAGGTTTGCCAACTTCACCCCAGCGATAGCACTGTATCCGCTTGCCTTCACTTTCGAATGAGAACCATTCGGCCTCCCGCGCACACTCCTGCTCTTTCTCCGGAGCACGATACCGAAGCGGTGTAAAGAAGAGTTGGTGAAACAACCGGTTTGTCAGCCGGGGCGAGAGCACTTCCAGTTTGGGGAACACCCACCGCACCAGTGTCAACAACCAGGGTGTTTGCTTTTTGCTCATGCGCTTGGATTCAATTGAAAACTTCGTGTGGTGGACGCTCCTTGCGGAGTATACGTGCGTTCGGTCAGTTGGATACGACCCGCGTTGTCTATCATGAGAACCGTGGTGCACCGCGTACCGTAGCGGGGTGACCGGATAAACATCGGTGACAAGACTCTTTCCCATTCCAGCCCCACACCGGTCTGCGGCAATCGATCATCCGTTGCAGGCGTATCATAACACATGGCCTGGAGTATGGCCTCTGGGTCTGGCTCAGTGGCAAACAACAAAGGGCGAAGGCGTTCCTTCCCATCCTGCACTTTGGGCCAGTGGGAATCAAGCAGGGCATTGCTGAGCCCAAAATAGCCAGGCGGTAATTGTAGCACACCCTCGCGATAATTGGAGAAATAGTACAAGGCATCCATTGAGCCAACGATCAGATTGAAACCATTGTAGGTGGCTGCGTTGGGTTGGAGATCGTGGAGAAATGTTTCAGCCGACATCTCGCCACTCAGAAAATCTGAAACCAGTTTCCCGCGGGAAGGTGCATCGGTCTTGAGATGGGCCGGATCGCGGTAGTTGGTGATGAGCCCCACCCGGCCTGCGCGAGTCACGCCCATCCAGGTACCGCCGCCGGCCTGGTCGCGTCCCGCTACCAGACCGGGCACATCTGACCACTCGCTTGCAGGCAGTGTAGGTCGGTCGTAGAATTCATCCCGGTTAGCTGCAATGAGCAAAGGAAACTTCGGGTGCTGCTGATAGGAAATAAAAGCCAGGCACATGGTCAGTCTTCAAAAAGTTCAAGTTGCTCCGGCAGCTGGCGAAAACTGCGGCGATGAATCGGCGTAAGCCCCTGTGCACGGATCGCATCCCGGTGCTCAACCGTGGGATAGCCCACATTGGTTTCCCAGCCGTAGCCTGGAAACTCGCGGGCCCGTTCCCACATCCATCCATCGCGGTAGGTTTTCGCAAGAATAGAGGCCGCCGCGATCGAGAGAAATTTTGCGTCGCCCTTCACAATGCACTTGTGTTCAATGCCCGGGAATGGCTTGAACCGATTGCCATCAATCAGCAGCAACTCCGGTCGCACAGTCAACTGCTTCACAGCGAGGTGCATGGCCTCATAAGATGCATTCAGGATATTGATCTTGTCAATCAGGTCATGGTGCACCACACCCACAGCATAGGCGATTGCGTCGCGATGGATCACAGCCTGCAACTCGGCCCGCGCTTCACGGCTCAGTTGCTTTGAATCATTGAGATCCCGGTTCCTGTAGCCCTTCGGAAAGATAACCGCGGCGGCCACCACAGGGCCAGCAAGGCACCCACGACCCGCCTCGTCACAGCCCGCTTCGACATAGTGCTTTGAAAACTGGGATTTTAGCATGATTAGCGGCCCAAAGGTACATGGATTGCGGTCTGAATGACAGCGGCCGCGCGGACCTTTTATTCAATTGGCTGCGGAACATTTTGGTATATATTTGTGTTCGATCAACAGACACCAACTTATTCACAATATCATGGGAAAAGCAGTAGTACTTACCGACAGCACTTTCGATCAGATTATTAACAGCGACAAGCCCGTCCTCGTTGATTTTTGGGCAGAATGGTGCGGTCCCTGCAAGATGATTGGCCCGCTGGTTGAAGAACTGGCCAGCGATTATGAAGGCAAGGCCGTCATCGCCAAACTCAATGTGGATGAAAATCCTCAGATAACCGCAAGGTTCGGCGTTCGCAGCATCCCGACCCTCCTTGTTTTCAAGAAGGGCCAGGTGGTAGACAAGCAGATCGGTGCAGTGCCCAAATCTGTGCTCGCACAAAAGCTGGCAGCGCAGGTTGCCTGAAGCAATACCATTAACTGGAAAGGGGTTGTCTCAATAATCGGGATAGCCCCTTTTTTATTCTGGTAAGATAACCGCCCTACGCGGTCTTGGGTGGTGACTTCCAACTCCGCCATTTCATGGCAGAGTTTCGCACTGGGCTTTAGCACTGATAGCTCCCCGGGGCTAAAGCCCTATTCATCATTTAGATTCCTTTACCCCGCCATGAATGGCGGGGTTAGCATTCACACAACAACCCGTTTCACTGATCCAGGTGGTACCCCCTTTTTATTGCCCAACCTCTTTTGCTATCTTCATAGCCGATCAAAAACCCCTTGTATGGAAAATCAGCAGACCTTCAACATAGACCAGGCAGCTGCAGAGACACAGCGCTATATGACACGCGTTTACGGATGGATGACATTCGCACTGGTGATTACCGGGTTTTGCGCGATGTACACCGCCTCATCTCCGGCCCTTGTTGAAATCATCTTCGGCAACCGCATCTTCTTCTATGGCATCATCATTCTGGAACTGGTAGCCGTCGGCGCACTGGCAGGTTGGGTCAATAGCATGAGTGCATTTCTTGCCACCATGGTATTTGTTCTTTATGCAGCACTCAATGGATTGACGTTGTCAGTGATCTTTCTGGTCTATACAGAAGGCTCTATTGCCACCACTTTCTTCATCACCGCAGGCACTTTCGGCGCCATGAGCTTGTACGGGCTTACCACCAAAAGCGACCTCACACGTTGGGGGAACCTGTTGCTCATGGGGTTATTCGGACTCGTGATCGCCACCGTAGTCAATATGTTTATGCGGAGTGAGACGCTGTATTTTATTACCGGATATATAGGAGTGTTGATTTTCGTCGGGCTCACCGCTTACGACACCCAGAAGATCAAGAACATGAACATCATCGGCAATGAAGGCACGGAGGAAGACAAAAAAGAGGCCATCATGGGTGCACTCACCCTCTATCTTGACTTCATTAACCTGTTCCTGTACCTCATCCGGATTTTCGGCAAACGTAAGTAGACCACTCATTTGTGAATACTGAAAACCTTCGCGCACAAACACCAGGTTGTGCCTACCGGACGCATTTTAACAATGCAGGTTCGTCCTTGATGCCTGCACCGGTGCTGGAAGCCATGACCTCATGGCTCAATGCCGAGGCCGAAACAGGAGGATATGAAATTGCTGAACTCTGTGCCAAAGAGGTTGCAGGGTTTTATGAATCCGGCGCCAGGCTGCTCAATGCCCGGCCGGATAACCTGGCATTCACTTCCAGTGCAACCAATGCCTTTGCCCGCGCACTGTCGAGCATCCCTTTTGCGCCCGGTGATGTGATTCTGATTGCCAATGAAGACTACATTTCCAACCAGATTGCCTTTCTTTCTGTTCAGAAGCGATACGGGATTAAGCTGGTCAGGGCCGAGAGTGGCAAGGAAGGCGGTGTCGATGTTCAGGATCTGGAGCGGAAGATCATTCAGTACAAACCCAGGTTAGTTTCACTCAGTCATGTTCCCACGAACAGTGGATTGGTACAGCCCGCCGAGGCAGTGGGTGCGTTGTGTCGGGCGCACGGCTGCTGGTATCTGCTGGATGCCTGTCAGAGTGTGGGGCAACTGCCCGTCGATGTGCAACAGTTGCAATGCGACTTTCTCACCGCGACTTACCGAAAATTTCTTCGCGGCCCGCGCGGTGCTGGTTTCCTGTATGTCAGCGACCGGGCCCTGAAGGCGGGACTCGAACCGCTTTTTGTCGACATGCGCGGCGCAGCGTGGAAAGACGCCGACCACTACGAGTTGCGTCGTGACGCGCGCAGGTTTGAAGATTGGGAGTTACCCTACGCACTCGTGATGGGCGCGCGTGCGGCGATGGACTATGCCCTGGACATCGGGTTGGATGCCATTGCCTTGCGCAACGCGGGACTTTGCGCGAGGGTGAGAAAGGGACTGGTGGCATTGGGGTTATCGCCATTGGATCATGGCCGGAATCTGAGTTCGATTATTACGGTGACCGTGCCTGGGTGGGACCCGGTGAAGTTGAAGAAAGCGCTGCTTGAGCGTCGCATCAACACAAGCATTACCTATCGCGAATTTGCGGTCATCGACTTTGGCAAGAAGAATGTGGACTGGGCGTTGCGCCTCTCCCCGCATTACTTCAACACCGACGAAGAAGTAGACCAGCTGTTGCTCGCGCTCAAAGAAATCCTCTGATCGCTCCAGGTTCCGCAAAGGCACTCCTACCCCAGCACCAGCGGTGCGACAAGCGTGTAGATAATCACAGCGTAGTTTTCAGCGAGCTCCATCAGAGCGGCATGTGATGCGTGTGTCTACCCCCAGAGACAGAGCACCTGCGGAGCGACATCCGTATAGAGAACAGCATCGTATGTTTCGGCGAGCTCCAACGGAGCGGCATGTGATGCAGCGTATGTCTGACACCCAATGCTCGAAGCACCAGCGGTGCGACATCCGTATAGAGAACAGCATCGTGTGTTTCGGCGAGCTCCAGCGGAGCGGCATGTGATGCGGCGCACGTCTGCCACACAATGATCGCAGCACCGGACGTGCGACATGTAGATAGCAATGGTTGTCCAGGATTCAGCACCAGCGGTGCGGCATCCGTATAGACTAATCGCGGCGTTGGTTCAGAGAGCTCCAGCGGAGCGGCATGTGACGCTGCGTATGTCTGCCCTGGAGACAGAGCACCAGCGGTGCGACATGTAGACAGTAATGGTTGTCCAGGATTTAGCACCAGCGGTGCGACATCCGTATAGAGAACATCATCGTATGTTTCAGCGAGCTCCAGCGGAGCGGCATGTGACGCTGCGTATGTCTGCCCTCAGAGACAGAGCACCAGCGGTGCGACATCCGTATAGAGAACAGCATCGTAGGTTTCAGCGAGCTCCAGCGGAGCGGCATGTCATGCGGAATTATCGGCCCTACAGCGATCTCAGCACCAGCGGTGCGACACTCCC
>JAIBBB010000181.1 GCA_019694905.1 Cyclobacteriaceae bacterium | reverse complement strand
TCTTTTAGGACTATCTGATCTCCGGGATTGTTGAGTGTAGGGAAGCCAGGAATGACAAGTACTGACGGGCCTGTTGGAAAGGAGGATGAGACTGGTGAGAGAATCACATACATGCCAGGGTTGAGTGAGACCGCTGGCAGAATGGCATGAGACGAACCATCTGACAATGTCCAGTGCGCCAAATCAACGGTTTGATTCGAGCGATTGAATAATTCGATGTACTCAACAGCCGGCAGCCCCACCTGAGGTTCGGGATCTGCAAAGATTTCATTCACTACTACTTGCTGTGAAGAGTAGGGTTGTGGAGAAAAGTAGGAAATGGTTAGAGTTTTCAGTGTCATGGCATTGCCTGCGTGGTCAGCGAATCCTGAAATCTGTAGTTCATATTCTTTTCCATTGGACAATGGGGAGCTGAGTATGATTCGGCAAATATTGGGTGCCTCCAACAACAAGGAGTCAATCAGGATGGTTGTGTCACCCAACTGAACCCTTGCGTCACCGCTTGACACTGCCTCTGAAAATGAAGCGATCAGATGCTTTGAATCTTCGACTTGGGCAGAAACAAGAATTGGTGGAGTTCTATCGGAGGATTGACCGAGAACAGAATTAGGTTGGCCTGGCGTTCCGCCGCTTGCATTCATGCTTGCAGACCAAAATCGCGACGCCGTGCTGATGCTGTCCGGTTGAGTTCGCTCAAGGGACCAGCCACCTTGTGCCTTGTCCGGATCACCATACCACGAAGCTGAGTAGTGGAGAGAGTCGATCACAGTGCCCAAAGCATCTCTTATAACAAGAAGATCGCCTGAGTTATTGAGTGTGGGGAAATTTGTGACGGGCAATACAATTGACGAATTGAAGATCGATGAGGAACTGGAGGAGGTGATGAGTGCATATGCTCCTGGAGACAGCCATTGATCTGGTAGTATTCCAATGGAGGAGCCATCTGTAATACTCCAGTTTCGGAGCCATAGTGAGTCTTTCGAGCGATTGAAGATTTCCACGAATTCAGCTGGAGGCAAGCCGACCACAGGTTCAGGATCCGCCAGTAGCTCATTCACTACCAAATCAGATTTCTTGTAGGCTATTGGTATATAGTACCCAAAACTCAGGGACAATCCCGTGACTGGGTTGCCCGCTACATCCTGGAGGCTGTCGATTGTCATTTGATATGTTAACCCATTTTGGAGCGGCCTGCTAAACGTCAGCCGAATTGTAGATGGATTGACAAGAGTGATGGTATCTGGTCTGAACGGTTGTTTATTAATCTTGTAGTTCCACCTGTGCAATGTTGAGGCGGAATCCATGGCTTCTGAAAAGTGAAGCTCATAGGTGGTAGGGTTCAAGAGTGAATCTGACAGTAAAATGGGGGGTTTTTGATCACTGTTTAGATTCCACACCGAGTTTATTTCGCCGGGAGTGCCGCCATGGGTGTTGATGCTGGCTGTCCACAGTGTGTGACCGGGATCGCTGTTGCGTTCCAATGACCAACCACCTTGCGCCTTGTCCGGGTCTTTATACCATGATATGTTGAAGTGTAAGGAGTCGACCACCGTGCTGGACGAATCCATAAGTGCAATGAAGTCACCCTTATTGTTAAGCGATGGAAAATTGGTTACACCCAATACGGGATTAATTCCAGAGAATTGCTCCGTGTTACCCGAATGAGTGAGAACCGCGAACTGGCCTGGCAACAGCATAAACGCTGGGACTTTCCCTCGGGAGTTACCATCGGTGATCGTCCAGTTATTCAATTCAAAAGGTTCGCGGCTATTGTTCATCAATTCGACATACTCTGCAGCAGGCATACCTACAGAAGGATCAGGGTCGGCAAGAAATTCACTGAGTATGATGTCATGGTACTTGACTGGGACAGGCTGAAACCAACGAATGGGAAGACGAATTGTGTCTGCTTTGTTGCCCGCTTTGTCACGAATTCCTGCTACACTGAAATAGTATGTATACCAGTTTTGAAGAGCGGATGTATGGAGGATAATACGGTTTTCAGAAGTGACGAAAATCACTGAATCAACCTTTGAAAGAGTCGATTCGAACGAGTAATGGGCAGAATCAAGAACAGATGCGGAATCGAGTGGTTCTGTGAATTGCAACTCAATGGTGTGATCGCTGGTGACTGAGTGACTTAGCAATGCAGGTGGTGTTATATCCGGAAAGGGGCTGCCAGTGACTGTGATGTTATCAAATGTGAATTTGTCCGAGCGCGTGGCTGTGTAAATGCACTGGACACCAAAGAACAATGAGGATTGTAAAGTAAGATCAACTGCTGTGCCTTCTGATTGGTAGTTGCCCGTGAGACCGAGATCGGTAAACAACTCCCATTGACCACTTGCTGACACGGTAACTTTTATTCTTACCGCTGGCGCCGCGAGATTCAACAGTCCATCGCGGCCTTTGATCAGTTCAGTGAGTACACCGTCGATTTGCCTATAGAAACTGACATCATCGCCAGTATTTCCAACACGAACGATGTATCCATCCGGATTGTTTGTTAACACATCGTGGGATGCAGTTAGATAGACAAGTGCGTAGTTCGTTGACGATGGATTGAAAGCCATCGAAACCTCGAATTCCCAACTTCCCTGATAAATCGCAGTACTTGAAGTGCTCAAATAGGCTGATCCTGCGACTGCTGGTGCAGCCAGTTTCAGTTGCTGGGTGTTCGCTGAGAATTTTGTGACATCGCCTGTCCACACAGGTGCATGATCAAAATCTGCGTCGTTGAATTTCTCGTCGATTTGACCAAACATTTGTTTGCACCCGATCGCCAGCGCAATCGTGAGCGTGAATTTTAGGTAGTGCATAGTCGGTTTCGTTTCTCAGAAACTACTACTTTTGGCACGCTAAAATTTTCAACAATGACCCTTGCTATCGTAGGCGCCACCGGCCTGGTGGGCTCCGAACTCCTCAAAGTGATCGAAGAACGCAACTTCGCCTTCGACGAACTCTACCTCGTGGCCTCCGCCAAAAACGTGGGCAAAACGATCTCTTTCAAGGGCAAACCCTACTCCATCATCTCCATGGAACAAGCAGTGGCCATCGCCCCCACGGTCGCCATCTTCTCCGCCGGCGGCGGCACCTCCACGGAATGGGCACCCCGCTTCGCGGAAAGAGGCACGGTCGTCATCGACAACTCCTCAGCGTGGCGCATGGACCCCACCAAGAAACTCGTCGTGCCCGAAATCAACGGCCACGCCATCACCGATAACGACCGCATCATCGCCAACCCCAACTGCTCCACGATCCAGATGGTGATCGCCCTCGCACCACTCCACGCCCGCTACATCCTCAAACGCATCGTCGTCTCTACCTACCAATCCGTCACCGGCACCGGCAAAGACGCCGTGCAACAGCTCATGGACGAACGCGCCGGCGTCGACGGACCCAAAGTGTATCCCCACCGCATCGACTTCAACGCGCTGCCCCACATCGACGTGTTCCAGGACAACGGCTACACCAAGGAGGAAATGAAGATGGTCAACGAGACGCGCAAGATCCTCGGCACCGACAACATCGGCGTCACCGCCACCACCGTGCGCATCCCCACCATCGGCGGCCACAGCGAAGCGGTCAACGCCGAATTCGAAATTGAATTCGACCTCGCCGACGTGCGCGCCATCCTCGAAAAGGCCCCCGGCGTGATCGTCACCGACGACGTCAAAAAGAACATCTACCCCATGCCGATCCACAGCCATGGTCGCGATGAGGTCTTCGTGGGCCGCATCCGTCGCGATGAGTCGCAGCCGCGCACACTCAACCTCTGGGTCGTCGCCGACAACCTGCGCAAAGGCGCTGCCACCAACGCCGTGCAAATCGCGGAATTCATGCGCGCCAACGGCATGCTGCGCTGAAACCGTCACCAATACCCTGCAAAGAAGGTGCCCTGGGCACCTTTTTTTTGCCCGCCACCACCCCTTTTCCCGCCACTTGGCGATGGCGCGGACATTCTTAAATTTACACTTGCAAAATCCCGTTTTCATGAAACCAGCGCTCCTGGCCGGACTCGTCTTCGTCACCGCTGCTGCCTTCGGCCAGTTCAGCCCCCGCTATGAGCTCGTCAAACTCAAGGAGGTCAACTCCTTCTACGACGAAGCAGCGCCCATCGTGTCGCCCAACGGCAAAGACCTCTACTTCTTCATCCAGGACCACCCCGAAAACACCTATGGCAAAGTCGGCAGCCAGGATATCTGGGTGAGCCACAAGGACGACAACGGCAGCTGGTCCAAACCCACGCACGCCGCGGCACCGCTCAACCAGAGCCGCAGCAACCAGGTCTTCACCGTGCTGCCCGACGGCTCGCTGTTCGTGCGCGGCGGCCGCTCGAAAAATTCCAAAGGCTTCTCCATCGTGTCGCCCGGCGGCGCGTGGACGGAGCTCAACGTGCGCGACTTCGACGCCATGGAGAAAGGCCGCTTCTACGGCGCCGCCCTCTCCGCCGACGCCAAACACATGGTGCTCTACTTCTCTGAAATCCAGGGCGGCCTCAAGAGCGATCTCTACATCAGCCACCAGGAACCCGCCGGCGCATGGTCGAAACCCGCGAAGCTGAAGATCACCACCACCGCCGACGACTTCGGGCCGTTCATCTCTGTCGACCAGAAGTTCCTCTACTTCGCCAGCGACCGCGCCGGCCAGGGCCGCCAGGGCCTCGTCGACATCTACCGCAGCCAGCGCCTCGACGACACGTGGGACAACTGGGGTGAGCCGCAAAACATCGGCCGCCCGATCAACACCGCCGCGGAAGACTACTACTTCTCCATGGACGCCGACGGCAACGTGTTCTCGTCGCGCTCCAACAGCAAACTCGACGGCGGCAACCTCGACATCTCCGTGCTCGTCCCCAAAAATATCAAGGTCACCCTCAACGGCACCATCACCAACGCGAAGACCAGCCAGCCGCTGCCCGCCAATGTCACCATCACGGTGAAAGATGTGAAGCCGGTGGTCTTCAAGAACGCCGCCGGTGGCAAGGTCACCACACGTATCCCCGAGACGAACCAGTACATCGTCAGCGCTTCCGCCGACGGCTTCTCGCCGCGCGAAGAGACGTTCACGGTGCCCAAACTCAACGCCGACACCACGCTCAACTTTGAGCTCGCCCTGCGGCCGCTGTCGAAACCGCTCGTGATCAACGGCACTGTCGTCGACCGCAAGACGGGCAACGCCGTCGAGGCGAAAGTGCAGCTGTCGCTACGCGGCGATGCGTCGCCCGCCGTGTCGCTCACTGCTGCCGGCGGCCGCTTCACGCAGGACGTGGCGCGCACCGGCCGCTACCTGTTTTCGGTGAGCGCCGAAGGCTACCTCAACGCCAGCGACAGCCTTGAGTACGACAACGAAGATGTGTCGCCGATGACGAAGACGATTGAACTCAGTCCCATCGAGGTGGGCGTCACCGTGCGGCTGAAGAATATTTACTTCGACTTCAACAAGGCCACGCTGAAGTCCGAGTCGTTTGTGGAGCTCAACAAGGTGCTCGACTTCCTCAACACCAACCCGCACGTGGAGATTGAGATTGCCGGCCACACCGACGCGGTGGGCACCGACGAGAACAACCTCAACCTGTCGCAGGGGCGGTCGCAGAGTGTGGTGGACTACCTCACCAGTCAGGGTATTGCGCGCGCGCGACTCACCGCGCATGGCTACGGCGAGTCGAAGCCCATCGACACCAACGACACCGACGCGGGGCGTGCCAACAACCGCCGCGTGGAATTCACGGTGCTGAAAAAATAATCCGATGACCAACCTGCTCCGCCTCCAGCGCTTTCTGCAACAGTCTTTCGACGGTGAGCCGTGGTACGGCCCCAGCGTGATGGCGGTGCTGAAGGAGGTGACGCCGCAGCAGGCCACGCGCACGCTGTTGCAGAGTCATTCCATTCTGCAGCTCGTGCAGCACATGACGCGGTGGCGCCGCTTTGTCGTCGCCAAGATGGAAGGCGCCGGCGCCGACGTCACCGACGTGGAGAACTTCCCCGCCGGCGGCCGCTGGGCTGACGCCGTCGAGGAGCTGCGCCGCAGCCAGACGGAGCTGCTCACCGCCCTCGAACACTTTTCTGTAGTCCGCCTGTCGGAGACCGTGCCGGGCCGGGAGTACGACTTCGCCTACATGCTTGAAGGCATCGTGCAGCACGACATCTATCACCTTGGGCAGATCTCCCTGCTCCGCAAGAATTTGCCCGCGTGACCACTGCCTCTCCTCCGCTCACCGCTGCCGCCGCCGAACTCGAAGACGCCTACAGGCAGCTGGACATCTCTTACCGCGAGCGTGTGCACGACGTGGTGGGCAGCATCACCCGCTGCCGCGAGGCGATGGAGGTCTTCACGCGCCACCACGACGACGACGGCGTGGCGCGCACGTGCAACCTCCTCGGGCTGTTTTACATGATCCGCTGTGAGTTCGACCAGGCGCTGGATTTCTCCATGCGTGCACTGCGCCACTTCGAGAAGGCCGGCGACCGCCGCGGCATCGCCGACGCCAAATACAACATCGGCAGCGTCTACTACAAGAGCGACAACTTCCACCAGGGACTCGACTACCTCCTGCAGTGTCTGGCGCTCTACCGCGAACTCGGCGACGCCCACAACGAAGCGCGCGTGCTGAAGTCCATGGGCACGGTGTACGAATACTTCGGCGACATCGACAACGCCATCGCCTCCTACGAGGGCAGCATCGGTGTGGCGCAGGCCATCGGCGACGAGAACGCCGTGTCCAACGCATATAACCCGCTGTCGGGGCTCTACCTCAAGCGCGCGCAGCCCGACAAGGCGCTGGAGCTCGCCGAGCAGAGCATCGGCATCAAACTGCGCACGGGCGACCGCCGCGGCATGGGCTTCTCTCTCTACGCGCGCGGCAAGGTGCACATCTACAACAAACACTACGCCGAAGCCGTCACCGACCTGCAGGAGAGCTGCCGCGTCCACCACGACATGGGCGAAGCCCTTGGCGAGGCCATGGCGCTGAACAAACTCGGCTACTGTCAGTACCTCGCAGGCCACTACCACCAGGCGAAGAGCTACCTGCAGGGCGCACTCACCCTCGCGCGCCAGGTGAACGTGCGCTTCGTGGTGTACAAGGCCCACTACCACCTCTACCTCACCGCGCGCGCCGCCGGCAGGGCCGAAGAGGCGCTGCTCGAACTCGAGAACTACCTGCGCGAGAAAGACGCCGTGGTGAACTCCCACACCTTCCACGTCCTCAAGAGCTACCAAAGCATCCAGCGCATTGAGTCGCTGGAGCAGCAGAGCCGCAGCGAGCAGGAGAAGATGAACATCATCGAGCGCAAGAACGCCGAACTCGACTCCTTCTTCTATCGCGTGAGCCACGACCTCAAAGGCCCCATCTCCAGCATGCTCGGCCTCTACGCCGTGGCCACCATGGATGTGAAGGACGACCACGCGCGCAAGTACTTCGACCTCTACCACGGCCAGGTCAACCGCATCAACAACATCGTGATGGACCTCATCAATCTCACGCGCCTCAACAACGCCGAGCAGCACCGCGTGCGGATTGACTTCAACAGGCTCCTCGACGAATGCATCGAATCGTATGCCTACCTCACCAACTACCCCGCCATTGAGTTCATCCGCGAGGTGGAAGCCGGCATCGAGTTCCACGGCGAGTGGGCGGTGATGAACACCATCCTGCAGAACCTCATCGAGAACTCTATCAAATACGCGCGCACGCACCAGCGCCAGGCCGTCGTGCGCATCACCATCCAGCGCGAAGACCAGCAACTCCGGATCGTCGTCGCCGACAACGGCATCGGCATCGCCCTCGAACACCAGCCGCGCATCTTCGACATGTTCTACCGCGCCAACGAGCAGGCCACCGGCACCGGCCTCGGACTCTACATCCTCAAACGCGCCGTCGAGCGCCTGAAAGGGTTCGTCACTTTCGTCAGCGTACCCAACACAGGCACCACGTTTACCATCACGCTGCCAGTGAGTTAGCAGCGTACTAACGGCTGTCAGCCAAAAATATTTTTTTTGAATTGTTGGAAAATCTACCAATTTAATAAACGTTTGTTCCATCAAAGACGATGAAGCAGTTCGCTTAATCGCTTTATAAAGAAGCGCGGAGAGACAGGCTCAACGAAGCGCTAGCAACCTCACTCAAACGGAGAAAAGGTGCTAAATCCTGCCCC
>JAIBBB010000180.1 GCA_019694905.1 Cyclobacteriaceae bacterium | reverse complement strand
AGCTGCTTGACAAGATCATGAACTACATCGTCAAGCGCAAAGGCAAGCAAATGCGGCCCATGTTTGTCTTTCTGAGTGCAGGACTGACGGGCACCATCTCCGAATCAACCTATAGGGGCGCCAGCCTCATTGAACTCCTGCACACTGCTTCTCTGGTGCACGACGACGTGGTAGATGATGCCGACTACCGCCGTGGATTCTTCTCTGTCAATGCACTGTGGAAGAACAAGATTGCCGTACTGGTGGGTGACTTTCTGCTGTCGCGGGGACTTAAACTCTCCATGGACCACCAGGAAATTGCATTGCTCGCTATCGTGAATGAGGCCGTGCTCGAAATGAGCGAAGGCGAGCTGCTGCAAATGGAGAAGGCCCGCCGCCTGGATATCCGGGAGGAAGTATACTACGACATCATCCGCGCCAAGACTGCATCACTCATCGCGTCCTGCTGTGCCGTCGGAGCTTCCTCCGCAGGTGCCACAACCGAGGTAGTCGCCCGCATGAAGCATATCGGTCAATTGATCGGCATGGCCTTCCAGATCAAGGACGACCTTTTTGACTATGGCGATGATGAGATCGGAAAACCCGTGGGCATCGACATCCGGGAGAAGAAGTTGACCCTTCCCCTGATCTACGCACTGTCCCGGGCCGACTGGCTTGAAAAAAAGAAGATCATCTATCTGGTCCGCAACGCCGGCGACAACAGCAAGCGCGTGCGCACGGTGATAGATTTTGTCAAGCAGAAGGGTGGTCTCGAATATGCCGCAGAGGCCATGAAGCGATTTCATGCGCAGGCCCTGGAGCAACTGGCCACTTTCCCCGAGTCGCCCTACCGGCGTTCGCTCGAAGCGCTCATCCAATATACCATCGACCGGAAGAATTAGAATTCTTCAGAACGGATACCCGATACCAATGTTGTAAATAACCGGCTCCCTTGTGGTGCCGTATGGCTTTGTGAAGCGGACCCTGTCGAGGACGAAGCGTTCACCTTCTGGCCTGGCGGGATCAAAGACTTTCATGCCTACGTCAAAGCGAAGAATTAGGAAGGTGAAGTCGAAGCGCAATCCGAACCCGGTGCCAACGCCAAATTGTTTGTAAAATCTTTCACCGTTGAATTGTGTGCGGGTGTCCGGGTTGGACGTGATCGCCCATACATTACCGGCATCCAGGAACAATGCATAGTTGACAAACCCGAACAGCTTCTGGCGCAGTTCGATGCTGGCCTCCAGCAACAGGTCACCCGGTTTCTCGAAACTGTAGTCATAGAATCCGTTGGAATTGGGATTGGTGCTGAGCCGTGGCGGCAGCTCACCTTGTCCCAATCGCCGTGGACGCCATGCGCGCACACTGTTGCTGCCCCCGACAAAAAAGTTCTTCTCGTAGGGAAGCACCTTGTTGTCACTGTACGAGAATCCAACACCCGTGTTGACGCGCATGGCGAGCAGCGTATGCTTGTTAATTACCTGCGTTCGCCGGATGTCCAGGCTGGCCCGCGCGTACTGATACGGTTCCAGCCCCCATTGCTCAATGAATTTGGGTGAGTATAGATTGAGCAGTGTCCCGCCGCTCTCCAGTGAGGCCCGGACAAAGAATGAATTGACGTTGCTGCCGTAGTTATTCGGATTGTAGGTGACTGTAAATAACATGCTGCCCACGAACGAGGGCCTGAACGCGTTGATAAGGTTGTTTCCCTTGCTCTTCAGCGTGTCGAGTACAGCCTGAAACCCGGACGATACGTCAGAGCGGATGACGTTGAGGGTAGTGGGCGAGAAGGTGAATTGGAGCTTATGCCCGCGTTCCCAGCTGAAAGTGGTCGAGTACGTAGTGATTGAGCGCTTGTATTCGGGCCGGTCGGTGTAGGTATAACCTGCGAGCAATTTGGTCCGGGGGTTGTACCGGCCCCAGCGATAGGCCCGAGCTGGCCGGAGTGGGATCAGGAACTGAGGAAACGTCAGAGAGGCTGTAACGTTGGCTTCTGTACTCCGGTAAAAGTTTCCAACCTGCGTGGCGGAGGCGACACCTTCAAAGCCAAACCGGCCGTTGAGGTCAAAGATCTCAAGCCCGCCGAAAACGTTTCGCTTTTTGAAGTTGAGGCTGTAGTAGGGGCCCGGGAAGCCTTGTGTAACGCTCACGCCGGCCTCGTTGGACCATGCGTACTGGTCTTGCGGGCTGGCAAAGATATTGGCCACGAACCGGCGCCCGGTGGTGTCATAGTTCACGTTGACGAACTTGAAGATATCGAGGTTGGCGAGCTGACGCTGCGTGTTAAAGGTGGCGGTGCGACTGTACAGGCTGTCCTGGTAGAGAAAGATGCGTTGGCGGAGCACCTTCTTGTTGTAGATGTCCCGGAAGTTGTTGAAAACGATTCCCGCGTAGGGGTAGCGCTGGCGGACTTTTGTTTCGCCTTGCACGCCCACATCCGTCACCAGATTGATTGAGTCAATCGAGAATTGCTTGTGATGACTGCTGTGAACCGGGTTGCGGATATTGATTTGTGCTGCGATGGCCCAGGGCTTTCCGATTGTGGTATCCAGTTCCACATCAATGTACTGCCGTGTGAAATTATAGAAGCCATTGTCGCGCAGCAGCTGGTCAATCCGGTCGCGTTCCTTGCTGAGGGCATCCTGATCGTATTGGGCGCCCTTCAGGATCAGTTGTTCCTGTTCATGCCGACGCAGGACCTTCAGAATGGCTGAATCTGTCACCGCATACCGGATGGTGTCATACACATAGGCATGTCCAGGAATGACCTTGTACTGGATGGTCACTTTCCGGTTCACGTCGCTCACTTCGGCCACAGCATTTCCCTTGAAGTAACCCTTGGAAAACAGATAGTCTTTGAATTTCTGAACCGTCTCTGTGGTCACGGCCGAATCGTAGAGAGCCAGTTTTTCCCCCCATTGCATGAAGTGATTTCCGTTGTCAATTTTCGAATTGACGGCGTCGAGTTTCTTCTGTTTCCGGTACTGAATGCTGATGATGTCTTTTTCACTGCGGGCCTTCTCCATGAGGGTTGCATAGCGCTTTTCCAGCGCATCGCGTCGGGCGATCAGCCGGGGTTGGTCGTAGTGTTTCTCGCCCGTGTGGTACATCCACACCAGGTGATTGACAGGCAGGCCGAAAAGCCGCTGGTTGCTTTTGCGGGCATAGAGACCTGCGTACGGTGCAGCCGAAATACCCCGGGGCACTTTCACTGTTTGATTGTAGAGAAGTTTCTCGTTGGGCTGCAGATAGCGGGTGCCCAGACAACCAGACAGCAAAGCACTGCCTGCCAGCATTACAAAAGATGTAAATTTGTTTTTAACAGATGTCAAGATGTTGTCGAAAGCAAAAGCCCGCTGGATCAAGTCACTGCAAGTAAAGAAATACAGGCTAGCCGAACAACGGTTTACCGTGGAAGGTGCCAAGAGCGTGGCTGAGCTTCTGGCCTCCTCGCTCAAGGTGGAGTGGGTAATTGGCACGCGCTCGTTTCTGGATGATCATGCTGACTTGCTCAGGAACCGCTCCATCCAGTTTGATGAGGTTACACCTGAAGAGTTGCAATCAGTGGGCGCTTTTCAGACGAATGATGCAGCTCTTGCCGTTGCTGTGATCCCAGCCACCGAACCGTTTACCTGGCATCGGGGTGAGTGGGTGCTGGCCCTCGATGACATTCGCGATCCAGGCAACCTTGGCACGATGCTTCGGATCGCGGATTGGTATGGCATCCGGCATGTGCTGGCCTCCGCCGGAACGGCAGACCTCTACAATTCAAAAGTCATTACTGCTTCTATGGGCAGTTTTCTTCGTGTGACTGTGCACTATGTTGATCTGGCTGCAGTGCTTCGGTCTGCTCCGGGCAAAGTACTCGGAGCCATGCTCAACGGCACTTCCGTGTATGATTACTCCTTTGGGCCGGACGGCGGGGTCATCGTGATCGGCAACGAGGCCCATGGGGTCTCCCCTGAGGTGCAGGCCACATTCAATGGATCTTTGACGATTCCCAGAGTCGGTCAGGCGGAGTCACTCAACGCAGCTGTGGCGACTGCCATTCTGCTCGATAACATGACCCGAAACAGCAGGCCCTGATCAGATAAAATTGGAAGATTTCAGGTGTGCTTCCTCAGACAACTGCTGGGCATACGCCTTGCCAAGATAGCGGTCAATCAGATAGTGACCCATGTAAACGAGGGGCGTCAACAGAATGGCAACGGCAAACTTGTAGAGGTAGTTGGTGATGCCGATCGCTCCGATTTGAGCATTCGAGAATGTTCCGTAGAACGCTACAAACAATACCACAAAACTGTCGATGAATTGTGACACGAGTGTGCTGCCTGTGGCGCGCAACCAAAGCATGCGCGGGCCAGTGATTTTTCTCAGGCGCTGGAATACAAATACATCCACCAGCTGCCCGAGCAGAAAGGCAGCAAGTGAACCGAGGATAATGCGCTGCCCCTGACCGAAGATGGTGTTGAATGCGAAGTTCATGTCAAACGGTCGCCCCTGCGGGTCTTTTCCATTGGCATCCAGCCACCAGTCGGCCGGAGGAAGCTTCATGGTAAGGAAGATGACCAGAAAAGCGTAAGCGATAAGGGCGGCAGTAAGGAAACTGATCACCCTCACGCCGGGCCTGCCGAAATACTCATTGATCAGGTCGGAGGTGATGAACACAACGGGCCAGATCACGGCACCGGCAGTCAGGTTGAAGTCCATCGTGAACCCCAGGATGGAAAGGTGAGCCGGCGCAAGTCCCAGTGTGGCTTCACCCGAGAAAATTTTCACGCCGATCATCTCTGCGACGATGGCGTTGGTGAGGAAGATCCCGGCGAGCACGAGAAATAGCCGGTTCTTTTTGGCGATGAGTGTAGCTGTCATTCAGTCCGGGATTACAATGCTTTCACCTTCTGTAGCGAGGAGGGTGTCTGGAAATACCCGCCTTGCTTCTTCTAACAATTCATCAGGATTTTTGTTCCTCGCCGAGAAATGGCCGATCAGGAGTTGGCGTGCACCACACAGTTGTGCCATCTGGGCTGCTTGCTTTGCAGTGCTGTGCCTTGTTTCCGTGGCCTTGTCCGCATCAGCCTCCGCAAAAGTAGCTTCGTGGTACAGCAAGTCAACACCCTGGATGAGATCTGCCAGGGCAGGAGTGAAGCGTGTGTCAGAGCAATACGCGTACGACCTGGAAGGTTTCGGTGGCAATGTGAGATCTGTGTTCTTCCACAAGGTGCTGCCGGATTCATCAGTGATGTCCAGTCCCTGTTTGAGTTGGGCGATGTGGCGGATGGGGAAGGAGTCGGGAAGTTTGTCCTTGTTGATGCGCACCGGTTTTGGATTTTCCTGAAACAAATACCCGGCACAGGGAATCTTGTGCTGGAGCGGAAGGGTGAATACAGAGATCCGGGGCGACTGATAGATAAGCGCTTTTGTGTCGGTTGGAACTGCGTGGAAGTGCAGCGGAAAGGACAGTGCAGAATTGGAATGGCGCAGTTGCAGCGTGATGATTTCATCCAGTCCGTGCGGTGCATACAGGTGGAGTTCCTGCCTTCGCCTTTGCAGGTGCATGGAGAACAACAGGCCCATCAGCCCCAGGTAGTGGTCGCCGTGCAGGTGAGTGATGAAGATCCGCTGGATACGAAGCGCACTGCACCCGTAGCGCGTCATTTGCATCTGGGTGCCCTCACCGCAGTCGATGAGGATGTACTCGTGCAGCATTTCCAGAAAATGTGCGCTCGGATGGCGACCGAGTGCCGGAAGTGCTGCGTTGGAACCGAGAATGGTGACGGTGAAAGACAAGGCGCGTGGTTAGCGGATCAAATTATCCAAACTTTCGGGTGATCGGAAGAAGTGAAACATCTTTTCTGACGGCAGGGGACAAAAGCAAAGAGGCTGACCTTGCGGACAGCCTCTTTCAATAACGTCAGGCACCGATTACTCTTCGGTAACTTTGATGCTGATTTCGTGTTTGACCTCCTTGTGCAGGTCAAGCGTAACTTTGAAAGTTCCCAGTTCCTTGGGGCTTTCTTTCAGCAGCACTCGCTTGCGCTCGATGTCAAATCCTTTGGCCTTGAGGGCGTCTGAAATCTGGAGCGATGTAACCGCGCCAAAGATCTTGCCGGTTTCCCCAGCCTTGGTTTTGATTTCGACTGTCAGTTCGCCGATCTTCTGGGCAAGTGCTTCTGCATCCTGCTTCAGCTTTGCCGCCTTGTGGGCAGCCTGCTTCACATTCTCTTCGAACATCTTCTTGTTGGAGGCCGTTGCCAGCACAGCAAGATCATTAGGGATCAGATAGTTACGGCCGTAACCGGCTTTCACTTTCACGAGGTCATTCTTGTAGCCCAGACCTTGTACGTCTTGTTTCAAAATGATTTCCATTGCAATTCAAGGTTTAGGTTATTTCAATGCATCACCATGGAAAGGAAGAATGGCCATGTGGCGGGCACGCTTGACGGCCTGCGTAACCTTCTTCTGAAACTTCCAGCTGGTTCCGGTCAGACGACGGGGAAGAATCTTGCCCTGCTCGTTGATAAACTTCAGCAGGAAGTCAGGATCCTTGTAATCAATATACTTGATTCCGTTCTTCTTGAAGCGGCAGTACTTGGCTTTCGGTTCTGCGCGCTTGATGGGTTCATTCATCAGTGTCATTAGTCGTGGCCCTCCGCTTTTTTAACTGCTGCCTTCTTTGCTTTGTTGAATTCGCCCTTGCGGCGACGGTTGTTGTACTCAACTGCGTGCTTGTCAAGCGCTACAGTGAGAAAACGCATAACTGACTCGTCGCGGCGATACTCTGTTTCCAGGGTAGCCACGGAGCGGTTGTCTTCTGTCGTAAATTCGATGAGGTTGTAGAAACCGGTAGACTTGTGGTTGATGGGATAGGCCATCTTCTTCAGTCCCCAGCGCTCCACATTGATGATGCTGGCCTTTGTGCCGGTCAGCGTCTTCACGAACTTATCGACAGTATCCTTTGCCTGATCTTCAGACAAAACGGGATTCAAAATGAATACTGTCTCGTAGTTTTTCATGTGAACAATAAACTGGTTTTAAAATGAGGGTGCAAATATAGCCAGAATTACGCCCCGACCATAGCAACGTTCATAAAAATGACTGCTGAACTGTAACTATTTGGCCCAAAAACCGCGTTTTTGGCCCTTCCAGACCTACTTTACAACGAAAGTTGAGCTCCCCATCAGGTAGCCATCAGTATAGATCTCAAGCCGATAACCCCCACTGGGATAGGGCGAACCCTTCTCATATATAATAGAGAGCTTCTGACGGGTGTTGTCAAAGAGGATTTCCTGGGCGGCGGTATACCACTCTTCCTTGCCATTCAGCATGAAACTGCCAGACCCCCTGGTCGTGTCAAAAATGACCTGTCCATTCTCATCTACCACCCGGATGAGGATCTTCTTCCCCTCGATGGGTGCCACCTTGTTATCCGCCAGACTGAAGTCAACCTTCAGTTTCTCAAGCTGTTTGCTCCGGAATGGAGGTTCTTTTTCCTTACCCCGGCCGTTGACTGCTTTCACACTGATGTTCTCTGCCTTGAGCTGGGAGGCGATCGCTACCTTGCTGGCCAATTCACTCTTGTTCTTGGCGAGCCTGTTGATAGAATCATTCAACACGTTTTTCTGGGTCTTCAGCTGTCGGTTCTCGGAGTATAACTCCTTGTTCAGCGCTTCCAGATGCTCAATCTCCTCATCCTTCTGCTTCAGCAGCGTCTCATAGCCGCTTACCTTGTCTTTGAGCTCTTTGATCTGTTTGGCGCTGCGCACACCATTGCGTTTGAGTTGCGCCTCGACGTCTGCCTTCGCCTTCTGAAGTTCGGCTACGTCACCGCCGAGTTTCTGGATCTGGGCGATCTTGTCGTCGAGTTCGGTCTTGATGTCGGTCAGCCGCTGCATCGTACTCGCCAGTTCGTCTTCAGTGTGCGTGAGCTGCTCGCGGACCTCCACTTTGTCGTTGTAGTCCATGATGATCTTCACGCTCTGGGCCACGACAATCAGGGAGAGGATGGCGATGATCAAATTAGACTTGTTACCGGCGGGTTTGGGGTTCTGCGTCATGCGTGGCAATTGAACTGCAATAATAGTTGTTCGCCCAAACCAAATCGCGCTGGAATCGGCAAAACTTGAAAAAATGGGCGTTAATGGCGTTCTTTGCACCGCTTATCCAGAAAGACTGAGGGATAGGGCCCTTCGACGTCTTAGCAACCCCATTGGATCGGGGTGCTAACTCCCTTCCGCCGCAA
>JAIBBB010000018.1 GCA_019694905.1 Cyclobacteriaceae bacterium | reverse complement strand
AGCAGCACCGCACCGAAGATGCCAAGCATGGCTGTATTATAGATTTTCCCCGGCAACTGGTCTGCAGGCATCAGCCGTGGGTTGTTCAGAAGAATTGCGAGGAAGGCTGTGAGAAATGGGAGGATCAATCCGTTGAGAACCTGAACCGCAATGATTACCGGAATGGGGCGTACGCCGCTGATCCCGAAAGCAAATCCAACAGCCAGCACACTTGCCCACACCCATCGCTGACGGCGAGTGTCCCAGTCAAATACCTGCGCAGCAATGATGGACGCGGCGTAGGGTGATGTGATAGCAGACGAAAAACCTGCTGCAAACAATCCGATCCCGAGTGCATAGGCACCAATGTCTCCCATGGCACTGCGAAGGGCCTCTGAAAGATCCTGGAATGATTGGAACGAAGAAACACTAGTGCCGGCCACAAGAATGGCTGCCGTAATAATTCCGCCGATCATCACAGAAATGGTGAGCCCCGTGCGCATCAGGGAAACGGTTTGCCCTTTACTGATACCTGAACCAAGGAAGATGTTATATGGCACGATGGTGGTGCCTATCAACCCGAGGATGAGCATTTCAGATCCGATGGGTATCGTGGGCACAAAAGAGGCCTTCAACAAGGTGCCGATCCCGGCAGGTTGACGGGCGGCGAGGTAGATGAACGCGACACCCATCAACGCCACCAACAGCGTCATTACCCAGCCGATGGTATGACGGCGTCCGGTGAAGAGAATGATCGCAGCAACGATGGTCAGCAGGACGGTGAGCACACTGTTGGACACCGGCACCAGCAGTCCTGCGCCGGCACCGCCACCGAGTATGTTGCCTGCTTCATAGGCAGCGCATCCCAGCACCACCGAACCACCCACGAGTATGCGGAGCCAACGACCTGCACCCACGCCGAAAGCGCGGTCCAGTGACTGGCCAAAGGTCAATCCGGTGCTGATGGTAAGTCGTGCCGAGGCTTCCTGAAGGAGAATGCATGCGATGGTGGCAAAGACCACTGCCCACAGCAGGTCAAGACCATGCGCAACACCGGCACTGGCAGCCGTCGTAACTGTGCCTGGACCAATGAATGCTGCTGAGATCACCGACCACAGAATGACAGAAGCCAGCGTTTGGTGTGGTTTCTTCATGGCACTATGATCGCGTCCGCTTCGATTTCCACCAGATACTCTTCGCCAACGAGATCAGCACGCACCAGCGTATTGGCTGGCTGGATGTCTTTGAACCGGTTGCCGTGTGCGCGCGCGACTGCTTCCCAGTCGTCCATGTGCCGGATGAAGATGCGTGTGCGCACGACATCCTGCAACGATGCGCCAAGGCTCTGTAATGCGCCTTCAATTTTGTCAATGATGTAGTGCGTCTGCACGCCGGCATCGCCCACGCCGATAGCGCGATCTCCGTGCGTGGCAGTCGTACCGGAGATAGTAATGGTATTTCCTCGGCGGGTTGCCCGTGAAAAGCCGGCGAGCGATTCCCAGGTGGTGCCACTCAGTGCGATCGTGCTGCCTGTCGGAGTAACTCGTGAAGGATAGGGCGGCGGGAACGATTCGAGGTGATGGCTGAGGTCTCCCGATGCGGTGAGGTAGGGTGGTTTGCGGTATTCATCACCACAGTCGCCTGGTATAGGTGTGAGCTTTGCCAGTGCGGACTGGATGAGACTCAACTGCTCGCGGGAAAGTGTAAAGTCAAACACCGATGTGTTGTCAGCGATGTGACTGGATTCGCCCAGGCGCGCGCCGACGATGATGCCAGCCACGGCAGGTTGTTGCAGCATGTATCGGGCCGCAATGTGCGCGATGGAACGACCTGCGCTTTGGCCGACAGCATGAAGCGATTGAAGCAGCTGTTGAAAATGTTGCCATCCACCGGCGGCATCGATGAAGCGCTTGTACTTCATCTGCGACCATGTTTTTAATTGCCGTGGTGCAGGCTCCGGTTGATTCAGCCAGCGGTCCGACAGGAGGCCGCCCGCCAACGTTCCAAAGGCGAGCAACTGGATGCCGGCCTTCAGACAAAAGTCGGTCATCGTTCCCGCGGCCCGCTGATCGAGGAGTGAATAGCAAACCTGGTTGCTGACGATCGGGATGCCGCTTGCGGTGGCGATTTGCAGGTGGGCCGTATCGAAATTGGTGGTGCCAAGGTGACGGATCAATCCTTCCTCTTTCAATTCCTTCAGGTAAAAGAGGCAGTCAAGCCAATACGGATGGGCGAAATGCCATGCATGAAACTGCATCAGGTCGATTTGCTCTACCTGCAGTCGGTTCAGTGCACGCGCAACTGCCTCGCGGGTCTGTGCCCTCGTGATGGCACCGGGCGTAGGTACCCATTTCGTCAACAATTGTACAGGCATCGGGGCCACTGACTGCCTGCATGTGCCCGCAATGATCTCTGCACTGCCGTAGTGGTCGGCCATGTCGAAGGTGGTGAAGCCGGCTTCCACGTATTGTGACATATGTGCAGCCGCTGCGCCGGCAGGAAGCGCCATGCCGTCGCGTTCCATGTCAGCGATTTGCCATAGGCCGGTGAGGACGCGTGTGATGTTGAGGCCCGGAGCCAGTTCTACGGTAGGCAGAGATGAATTCATGCAGCGGGAAGTTCGCTAAAGATAGCGGCAACATTTCGTCCCGCCTTCTTCATACGGCGAATTTCCCGGAAGAAAATCAGACTCGCAACCAACATTACCACAATCCAGATCACGGTTGCGTGGGTATACCAGGCACCTGTTGATGCGGTGAGATCCTTGTAGACATGGATGACGAGAAATGCACTGAGCGCGAGCAGTCCCGCGGATGCAAGCACCCATTGTGCCAGCCTGTTTCTCACCACGCTGATGTCCTGTGCGATTGCCGGATTGCGACGGGGAAGCACCATGACAGTAATTGTCATAAGAATGAAATTGACCAGCATGGAGGTGACAAGAATGTCGATACCCAGAAAGAAATCACCTGCAAAATGGCAACCCAGGATACTGAGGCTGGCAACTGCCCCGCTGATGAGTAGGGCAGGTACAGGGGTGCGATGGACAGGGTGTGTTCGGGTGATCCCCTGGGGAAATATGCCGTCCTCCGCCCAGGCAAACATGAGGCGGGATACGGAGAGTAACATGGCGGGAAGATCATTGGTGAGCGCCACGGCTGCGCCCGCTACCATTGCTACCGTCCACCCCGCTGGCAGCAAATAGGTCATCAGACCTGGTGCGGTCACGTCATGGAGGTTTGCTTCTGCCGCAACAAACTGCCAGGGTACTGCGTGGTAGATAGCCGAGGTAAACACAAAATAGAATCCACCCACTGTGGTGATGGCAATGCCAATAGCGAGTGGCATATTGCGGGAGGGGCGCTGCGCCTCACCGCCAGCTTGCGCGATGGAGTCGAAGCCGATAAAACTGGAGAACAAAACGGCAGCAGCAGATAGAAATGTTGTCAGCGAGAAGTCGGCGGTACCAGAAGGAACCTGCTGACCTGTACGGTGCTGGAGCGCAGTGGCAAAGTCTGTGTGAGTGAAAGTGAATCCAGCCACAATGACGAGCACACCTAGCGCAAACATCAGCACCATGAGCGGAATGATGATGCGCTCATAGAAGCGGACGCCTCGGATATTCACCCACACGAAGAACCACAACAGTGCAAGTGCCAGCAGCAGTCTGATCAAACCGCTCTCGAGAAGTGCAGCAATCGTGTCTGCCCCCAGTGCACCGGCAATGTCACGGAAGAAGGGAACGATCACGTACGATACCACACCAATTGCGATGCACAGTCCAAACCACTGAGAAAAGCTGGCTACAAATCCCAGATAGGGGTGAAGTCCTCTGCTGGCGTAGACATAACTTCCACCTGCCCGTGGCATGGCAGACGCGAGTATGGCATAGGAGATGGCCGCCAGCAGCGCAGGCACGGAGGCAAAGAGAAAAGCAGGCAGCACCCACGGACCGATCCCCGGCACGTTGCGCTGGATCATGATCGGAACAACGTAGATGGATGCCCCGAGCATGGAACAAATGCCAGTGGCCGCAAGGCCGATGAGTCCCATCTGCCGGTTGAGTACTGTTGTATTTTCCGGTTGTTTCACTGTCAATCGAAAGTAAGCAAACTTTGCCAGCGGCCAGCCTTTTATTGACCGGGTCTGCCATGGTTTGTTGAAGAATTTCTTTCCCTTTCCGGTCAGGAATGAAACAAATCAATAAACTATTTATTCGCAATCATCAATCCTCTTCGTAGTGGGCAAAATACCGTATGTGTATGTGCTCGCCTTCGTACCGGCTGAACTTGATTTGGTCGCCTTTCCGAAGAGATTCGAAATGGTCGGGATGACAATGTACACGAAGCGTGTCATTTCCGGTCGCGACCACAAAAGCGACATATTGATCCTGACGTTCCGCCTGTACAAAATACTTGCTGCGCCGCATATTGCCGACCGGCGTTTCACCGATGGCGCGAATGGCAGGCACGTAGATTTTCTCAATGACAGTTCCGGTGGAATGCGTGGATGGAGCGAATAGCAAGTCCCAGGAGATGATCGCAAATACCACAAGTCCCGCCGCAGCGAGCGCAGTCCACAACCAGGCGGTTTTCATCGGAAAGGAGGGGATGGTTTGCTATTGATACGGAGGAAGACCTGCAGGTAATCGGAAGCGCTCCCTGTGCCGTGTATGGCCAACGCCAGGGTTAGCATATTTTTGTTCAGCTTTGGTATATGGGGACATTCAGTTTTTGGGTAGGATTGTGCTGGGGGATGATTTGGATGCGATCGGATCAAACCATTTCTGTGGAGATTCATGGTCTGCGCAGTGCTGAAGGCCACGTTCGACTGGCTTTGTTCAGACCCTCAGATGTGTGGATGAAAGAGCCACTCCTCACGGAAACCATACCTGCCAGGAAGGGTGCTGTTTCAGTAAAACTTCAGGCCCCGGCGTCAGGCATTTACGCCATTACCGTATTTCATGATACAGACGGAGATGGAAAGCTGCGGACCAATGTGTTCGGAATCCCGCGGGAGGGATTTGGCTTCTCTAACAACGCGATGGGAATTTTTGGCCCTCCAGGATTCAAGGAAGCGTCGTTCGCTGTGCCGGCCAGTCAGCCGCTGCGAATCGATTTGAGGCACTATTGAATCGGCAAATTGGCTTTGGCCGTTTTTCTCACTTTGTTACATTTGCCATCCCCTAAACTGCAACACCCTGATGTTTGATCTGAAATCGCTCTTCCCTTACGCCTTCAATAAACGATATGAAAAGCCGGTTGCCTACTTCTCAATGGAATTCGGCATTGACCAGGCGCTGAAGATTTACAGTGGTGGACTTGGCTTCCTTGCAGGATCGCATTTGCGCAGTGCGTTTGAACTGCAGCAGAATTTCGTCGGGATTGGTATCCTGTGGAAGTACGGATACTATGACCAGGAGCGAAACATGGACGGCACAATGAAGGCGTCTTACATCGAGAAAAACTATTCTTTTCTGACCGACACCGGGATTGTATTTCCGATCACCATCCACAATCATACAGTGCAAGTCAAAGCATGGCTGCTGCGACCCGAAGTTTTTCAGACTGCGCCCCTGTTCCTGCTCAGCACGGACCTGCCGCAGAATGATCACCTGGCACAAACCATCAGCCACCGCCTCTATGATCCGCATGAAAGTGCGCGCATTGCACAATCCATCCTGCTGGGGTCCGGCGGTGCCAAATTGCTCGACATCATCGGCAGGGAAACGGAGATTTATCATTTGAACGAAGGCCACGGGTTGCCCGCGTGCTTTTACCTGTGGAACAAATACAATGACCTCGCTGAAGTGCGCAAGCGGATGGTGTTCACCACGCACACGCCGGAGGAAGCAGGCAACGAGTCGCACGGTCTGCACACACTGGAGGTCATGAGCTTCTTCGATAACGTTCCCCGTGAACAATACATGCAACTGGTGGAGGAGGGAGAGACTTCTCTCAATTATACACTCGCCGCCCTCCGGATGTCTCAGCGCGCCAATGGTGTATCAGTCATGCACGGTGCAGTGTCGCGCGAAATGTGGGATGGCTTTGGCGACATTTGTGAGATTACTGAAATCACCAACGCACAGAACAGGAAGTTCTGGATGGATGAGAGCCTGGAGCGCGCATTGGCACTCAATGATAATAGTACACTTGCCAGCCGCAAGCGTGCGATGAAGCGCGCGCTGATTGACGTGGTGGCCAATCAGACTGGCAAAATCTTCCGCGAGGATGTGTTGACAATCGTGTGGTCACGCCGTTTTGCGGGTTACAAACGCGCCAATCTGTTGCTGCGTGATTTCGACCGTTTTGTGAAGCTGGTGACGGACATGCAACAACCTGTGCAGATCGTCTGGGCTGGCAAACCCTATCCGGAAGACTATGACTCCATTGCGATGTTCAACGATATCATCAAACGCACATTGCCATTCGCCAATTGTGCAGTGTTGACTGGCTATGAAATTGGGTTGTCGCGGATACTCAAGCGCGGGGCCGATGTATGGCTCAATAACCCGCGCATTTATCGCGAGGCATCCGGTACCTCCGGGATGACAGCCGCGATGAACGGCGCGTTGAATTTTTCTATCCCTGACGGCTGGGTGCCGGAATTTGCACGCCACGGAGAGAATTGCTTCGTCATACCGGTGGCTGAGTCTGCTGGCACCAGAGAAGAACAGGATGACCTCGAAGCAGCCGCCATGCTGGACATGCTGGAGCAGGAAGTCCGGAAGACCTATTACGAATACCCCGACCGCTGGTACCGGATGGTCGGCCAGAGCATGAAGCACATCTTACCGTACTTCGATTCCAACCGGATGGCGCATGAGTACTATGAGAAAATGTATCTGGTGCCCGAACAGGTGGCGCGACCAGGCAGGCGTGAACTCGTCGCTGACTAACCACCCATGATCAACCACCCTCCGGCGGAACTGCTGCAAATACACCCGGTTAACCCGGAGCCACGCAAGATTGCGCAGGCGGTGGAGGTGCTCAGGGAAGGAGGGATTATCGTGTACCCCACCGATACCATTTACGGCATCGGCTGCGACCTGCTCAACCGCCGCGCAGTGGAGCGTCTCTGCCGTGTGCTGGACCTCAAGCCGCAAAAGCTGGATCTTTCATTCATTTGCCTCGACTTCAGCCACGTGACCCAATATGTCCGGTCTCTGGAGACTTCGGCGTTCAAAGTGATGCGGCGTACTTTGCCGGGCCCGTACACCTATCTTTTTGAATCCAATTCGAGCGTGCCCAAAATCCTCGGCGTGAACAAGAAGACAGTGGGCATACGGATTCCTGATCATCCAATTCCACTCGCCATCGTGCGCGAACTTGGCAATCCGTTGATCACCTCATCCATCAAGAATGACGACCTGATCCGGGAGTACACCACCGACCCGTCTGAAATCTTCGAAGACTTTAAGGACAAAGTTGACCTGGTCATTGATGGAGGCACAGGTGGCAACGTCCCTTCTACAGTGATAGACTTTTCCGGTGCTGAGCCGCAGGTGATCCGGGTTGGGTTGGGGGAAGTGATACTGAGTGCCTGACTGCTGACAGTTGCCTGGGATGTCATAACTTTTGCAACCCTTGAGAGAAGCCCACTATCGGATAGAACCGCATTACCTTCCTTCACTGGAGTTCTTTTGTGCTGTACACCATGCTTCAGTGATCGAATGGGAAGTGTCGGGCCACTTTGTCAAACAGACATACCGCAATCGTTGCCAGATACTCGGCGCCAATGGCCCACTGACGCTGACGGTGCCGCTGGATGCCCGGCGCAACAAGACGTTGTATCGCGACATCCGGATCGATTACCGCCAAAACTGGCAGAATATCCACTGGAGGTCGCTGGAATCAGCCTATCGCAATGCGCCGTACTTTGAGTTTTACGCCGATGAACTAAGACGTGAGCTGTTTACCGGACATCAATTCCTTGCAGACCTGAACATAGCCTTGCTGACATTGTGTCTGCGATGGATCAAAAGGGCACCCATGGCGGCCCGCACGGAATCATTTGATATTCACACACCTGGAGGTATAATTGACCTGCGTGACCGGATATCTGCCAGGACAGGCTTCGAAACCCGGCCATTTTATCAGCCTCAGCCCTATTACCAGGTGTTTGGCAAAGCCTTTGCAGCAAACCTCAGCATTGTGGATCTTCTTTGCTGTGAAGGACCAGGTGCCTCTTTGTTGCTGGAGCAGTGCACCGTCCAACAGGGTTGAACCAATCCATAACGACAGACGTTTTTCTCTTTCAGGATGGCTCCATCTTTGAGCCGCTCCGATTGATTAATCGTTGAATAAGATTTACATTTACCAAGTCCAATCATTACCATATGGAAGCTAAGTTTTCAAACCGGGTAAAGGAGGTGATTTCGTTGAGTCGTGAAGAGGCGTTGAGACTGGGCCATGATTACATTGGCACCGAACACCTGCTCCTGGGCATGATCCGTGAAGGAGAAGGCGTGGCCGTCAGCGTCCTCAAAAAGCTGGGAGTGCCGCTGGACTCCCTTCGATCTGAAATTGAAAAGGTTTCCAAGGGAACCGCTTCAACCGAAGTCAAGAACCTGGTGAATATACCCCTCACCCGCGTATCCGAGAAGATCCTCAAAATCACATACCTCGAAGCCAAAGTCTTCAAGGCGCAATTGATCGGCACCGAGCATCTGCTGTTGTCTATTCTGCGCGATCCTGACAATCTGGCGACCCAGATTCTGAACAAGTTTGATGTGACATATGATGTCGTGAAAGAAATGCTCGAGTACCAGCAAGATCAGCCTCAGGCATCTTCCGATACAGATGATCCGGATGATGATTCATCCAAAATGTTTTCGGCAGGTCAATCCGGCAGCAAGGAGAAGAAGGGTACAGAAAAGTCGCGCACACCGGTGCTTGATAATTTTGGCCGTGATCTCACCCGGCTCGCAGAAGATGGAAAACTGGATCCGATTGTAGGTCGTGAAAAAGAAATTGAACGGGTGGCGCAGATCCTGAGCCGCCGGAAAAAGAACAACCCGATCCTGATCGGTGAACCCGGTGTGGGTAAAACCGCGATCGCAGAAGGACTCGCCCTCCGCATCATCCAGAAAAAGGTATCACGTGTGCTGTTCGGCAAGCGCGTCGTTACACTGGACCTGGCATCACTCGTGGCAGGCACCAAATACCGTGGCCAGTTTGAAGAGCGCATGAAGGCAGTGATGAACGAACTGGAGAAATCTCCGGACGTCATTCTCTTCATCGATGAATTGCACACCATTGTAGGTGCCGGCGGAGCTTCGGGATCGCTGGATGCATCCAACATGTTCAAGCCCGCGCTCGCCCGCGGAGAAATCCAGTGCATTGGCGCTACCACACTGGACGAATACCGCCAGTACATTGAGAAAGACGGCGCGCTCGCTCGCCGCTTCCAGATGGTCATGGTGGACTCCACCTCCGTGGAGGAGACCATCCAGATTCTGGAAAACATCAAGGAGAAATACGAAGACCATCACCATGTGGCTTATACCAAAGAGGCTCTGGCCGCGTGTGTGAAGTTGTCGGATCGCTATATCAGCGATCGTTTTCTCCCCGACAAGGCCATCGACGTGATGGATGAAGCAGGCGCACGCGTGCACATCAATAACATCCATGTGCCAGAGGAAATTGTGAAGCTGGAAGAAGCTATTGAGGACGTGAAGAAGGAGAAGAACCGCGTCGTCAAGAGCCAGAAGTATGAAGAAGCGGCACAACTGAGGGACAAGGAGAAGAAGCTCATCGAGCAACTGGATATCGCCAAAGCGCGTTGGGAAGAGAAAACCCGCACTGAGAAATACACTGTCACGGAAGACAACGTGGCCGACGTTATTGCGATGATGACCGGCATTCCGACCAAGCGCATTGCACAAAAGGAAAGCAACAAACTGCTCGGCATGACCGAGGAGTTGAGTGGCAAGGTGATCGGTCAGGAAGAGGCCATCAAGAAGCTGACCAAAGCGATTCAACGTACGCGCGTGGGCTTGAAAGATCCGCGCAAACCGATTGGCTCGTTCATCTTCCTCGGCCCCACAGGCGTAGGCAAGACCGAACTGGCCAAAGTGCTCGCCAATTATCTCTTTGACAAAGACGATGCGCTGGTTCGCATCGACATGAGCGAATACATGGAGAAATTCTCCGTATCGCGTCTGGTGGGTGCCCCTCCCGGCTACGTGGGATATGAAGAGGGCGGCCAGCTCACTGAAAAAGTGCGCCGCAAACCCTACAGCGTCGTGCTGCTCGATGAAATCGAAAAGGCACACCCGGATGTATTTAACATCCTGTTGCAGGTGCTGGACGATGGCATACTGACAGATGGCCTGGGCCGCCGTGTGGATTTCCGCAATACCATCATCATCATGACATCCAACATCGGCGTGCGCGACCTCAAGGATTTCGGTGCCGGTATCGGCTTTGCGACCAAGGCGCGTCAGGAGAATGTGGAAGAGGCAATGAAGTCCACTATCCAGAATGCACTCAAGCGCGCGTTCTCACCGGAATTCCTGAACCGAATTGACGATGTGATTGTGTTCAACTCTCTGCAGCGCGAGCATATTCACAAGATTATTGATATCACACTGGGCAAGGTATTTGGACGTATCAATGCCCTGGGCTATCAGATCGAGCTCACGGAAAAGGCAAAAGACTTCCTCTCAGAAAAGGGCTACGACCAGCAATTTGGTGCCCGTCCGCTCAACAGGGCCATCCAGAAATACCTGGAAGACCCGGTAGCGGAGGAAATCCTGAAAGGTGAGGCCGAAGAAGGCAGCACCATTCTGGCCGACCATGAACCCGGTGCCGAACAGCTCCACATCAAGGTCAAGAAGGCAAAAGCTTCTTCGAAGAAGGACTAAACTATCTGATAGTCAGCATCTCAAGGCCACCAAAAGGTGGCCTTTTTCATTTCCGGCAAGTCGCCAAAAGTGTCGAATTTAGCCTTATTTTTGCCTGTTTGAAGCTTTGAAAATGAGGGGAATCCTGGTCTTACTGTTGTTGTCTTCAATGGTCGCCACCGGCCAACAGTCACCGCGCACCAAGCCCGTGGTGGTGTTTACGGTAGATGGTAAGCCGGTGACATCCGACGAATTCATCTGGCTCTACCGCAAGAACAACCAAAACAAGGCGGGGGAGTTTACAGACAAGAAGGTCAGCGACTATGTTGATTTGCTTGTGAACTTCAAATTAAAGGTGACGGAGGCAGTGCACCGTGGACTGGATACAACGGCTGGCTTCGAACGGGAGTTTGCCACCTATCGCGACGACCTCAAGCGGCCTTTCGTAGCATCCCATGATGATGTCAACCGGTTGGTAAAAGAGGCCTATGAACGGATGCAGCGGGAGATCAGTGCCTCCCACATACTCATCAACCTGAAGCCTGACGCTGCTCCTGCCGATACGCTGGCAGCATGGAATCGCATTGTGGCAATTCGTGCCCGGGCCATGGCGGGGGAGGACTTTCAGCAACTCGCCAAGGCATATTCAGAAGATCCTTCAGCGAAGTCCAATGGCGGTGACCTGGGATATTTTACGGCCTTCCAGATGGTCTATCCCTTTGAGTCTGCAGCCTTCAACACAGTGCCAGGGTCGCTTTCTCAAATCGTCAGGACCCGATTTGGCTATCATCTCATCAAAGTGTACAGTGCCCGCCCGGCATCAGGAGAGGTGGAGGTTTCGCACATCATGATCCGCACGGGTCGTGGCAACGACGACCAGGCCCGCAACAGGGCATTTGAAGCCTATGAGCAATTGAAGGCAGGCCGGTCCTGGGAGGAAGTTTGCAAAGAGTACACAGAAGATCCCAATACCAAAGATGCCGGAGGCCGGCTGCGACCCTTTGGTCACGGAGCGGTAGGCGTGGCTTCTTTTGAAGATGCGGCATTCGGGTTGCAGCAACCCGGAGAGTGGTCGGATCCTTTCCAGACTCCATTTGGTTGGCACATTGTCAGGCTTGAACGAAAAATCCCCCTGCCCACGTTTGAAGAAGCTGAGTCAGGTCTCCGGCGAAGGGTGAGTCGTGACGAACGCCTTCAGATTTCAAAGTCACTTCGGCTGGCACAACAGAAGAGGCAGGCTGCGTTTAGTGAAAATGAATCCTCAAAATCCCGCGTGCTCCAGCTTGCCGACACCATGCTGCTGAAGGCCAAATGGAAATACACCGGTGATCCACAGTTGCTCGGCAGCACACTTTTCACGCTCCAGGGCCGAACCATTCCGGTGAGTGATTTTGTCCGCTATGTAGTCCGCAACCAACAACCCGGATCCGGTACCCCCGTATCGCAACTGACACGCCTCTATGATCAGTTTGTGGAGCATGCGTTGGGGGCAGAAGAAGACCTTCAACTGATGGCGCAGAATCCTGAGTACAGAAACGTGATGAATGAATACCGCGAGGGCATTTTGCTGTTCGAGATCATGGAGAAGGAGATTTGGAACAAGGCCTCTGCTGACTCAGTGGGTCAGCGGTCCTATTACGAGCAACATCGGGCACAATATCAGGCCGGTGACCGGATCCGGTCACGGATTTTCAGCACGGCCGACAAGGCCTTCTTTCAATCGATGATCCGCAAGATCCAGGCTGGTGATTCAATTTCTGCTGCTGAAGTCAGGAAATTCAGATCTGTGATATCCTATCGCGCGTACCAGAAGGGTGAAAGCAAAGTGATTGACCAGGTACCCTGGGCCATTGGTGTGCACCAGACCGAACGGGATGGAAACTACTACATCGTCCAGCACGAAAAATTGCTGCCTCCGGGACCCATGACATTTGATGAAGCGAGGGCAAAGATCATCTCCGACTATCAGGACAGCATGGAAAAGACATGGCTGGAGACGTTGCGCAAAAAATATGGTGTGAAGGTGAATACCAAAGGCAAAAAGTACGTTATCTCTCAACTAACCGCAAAGTAGCATGAAACGGATGCATCACCTGCTATGGCTGCTGGTACCCCTGGTGCTGGCCGGTGGGTGTGATTTCATTCAGATGAAGAAGACAGGTACCGACGGCAAACGCAAGGCTGTAGCGCGGGTGCATGACACGTATCTTTATCAGGATGAACTGGCAGGCATTGCCAGCGCTGAGCTTTCCCGCGAGGACAGTATCCAGCGCGTAAGTGGCTATATCTCTAGCTGGATCCGCAAGCAATTGCTGATCCATGAGGCAACCAACAAAATGGACATCAATGAAGCCGAGGTGGAGCGGAAGATTCTTGACTACCGGTACAGCCTCATTGGGTTTGAGTACCAGAATTACTACATCCATCAGCATCTGAGTGATTCCGTAACAGAAGAGGAGATAGCTGAATACTACAAGGCTCACACTGATAACTTCATCCTGAAGCAAAACATCATCCGTGGTACCTACGTCAAGGTTCCGAAAGGTGCACCACGGACGAGCCGTGTGAAAGAACTGATGTTCTCCAACAAGGAGAAAGATCTCGAGGAGTTGAAGTCCTATTGTCTTAGTTTTTCAACCGGATATCACCTGGCGGATTCAGCGTGGGTCGAGTTTGACAAACTTGTGATGAACTCACCCTTGTCGCAGTTCCCGAACAAGATTCAGTTCCTGCAGGCTTATAACTACTACGAAACGAGTGATGATGAGTCACTGTATTTCATTCACATCAATGAGTACAAGATTTCTGACAACGTCTCGCCGGTTGAATTCGTCAAAGAAGACATCAAAAACATTATTTTAAACAAAAGAAAAGTTGAACTTGCACGCAAACTCGAAGATGAAGTGTATGAAAACGCTGCCCGGAACAAGGATTTCGAGGTACTTGATCAGTAGCCTGCTGGTGGTAGCCGCCTGGTCGGCTGCCGCACAAGGCCAGGAGCGCACCGGCATCGTGGTCGATAAGATCATAGCCAAGGTGGACAATTTCATTGTGCTCCGCTCTGAACTGGAAGGCCTGTATCAAAACTATCTGACCGATGGCAATCCGCCTACTGAAGACGCGCGTTGCCGCATCCTCAGCCAGCTGGTGCTGAACAAACTGATGGTTGCCAAGGCGGAGATTGACTCGCTCATCGTCACGGATCTGGAAGTAGACAATAACACGGACCAGCGGATGAACTACCTGCTCCAGACTTCCAACAATTCGCCGGAGCAACTCGAAAAGCAATGGGGCAAGAGCCTGGATCAGATCCGCCTGGAATTGCATGACCAGATCAAAGAGCAATTGCTGGCAAGAGAAATGCAGCGCAAGATGACGCGCGATGTCACCATTACTCCATCTGAAGTCAGAAAGTTCTTCAACCGGATTCCTGCCGACAGTCTTCCGTTCTATAATGCGGATGTGGAGATCGGTCAAATTGTCAAGTTTGCTCAGGTGAGCTATCGCCAAAAGGAAGCAGCACGCAATCAGTTGATTGATTTAAGAAACAGGATCTTGAGCGGAGAGGATTTTCATGAACTCGCCAATAAGTTTTCGGATGATCCCAGTGTGCGAATGAACGCAGGAGAAATGGGGTGGACCCGACGAGGTGCCATGGTGTCCCAGTTTGAGGCAACCGCCTTTCGTCTTAAAGTCGGCGAAATCTCCGAGCCATTCGAAACACAATACGGATTCCATATTCTTCAGCTCCTCGGCAGAAGAGGCAATGAATACAATTCACGACACATCCTCATTGCTGCCACACCTTCAGACGACGACGTGAAGGCATCCGCCCACTTTCTCGACAGTATCCGCACACTTATCATGGCCAAAACGGTTTCGTTCGAAACAGCAGCCAGGGAATTTTCAGATGACCAGATGACCAAAGGCCGCGGTGGATACTTTACAGACAGTGACGGTGGTTCAAAAGTATCTCTCAAGGAACTTGACCCGATTGTCTATTTTGCCATTGACTCCATGAAAGTCGGTGATATTTCCAGACCGGCAAGTTTCCGGACCGAGGACCAGAAAATGGCAGTACGGATCCTTTACTTCAAGACCAAGTTTCCCCCGCACCAGGCTAACCTGAAGGACGACTGGTTCAGGATACAGGCTGCCGCCCTGGCCCAAAAGAAAGACCAGGTCACCGAGAAGTGGTTTGAAAAATCACGCGCCGATGTATTTATCATGGTGGATCCCGCCTTTAAAAGTTGTAAAATAACGGACTGATTTTCGCCCTGTACAAAAAACCCTGTCATGCAGAAGTATTCGAATGATGTGGAAGCCGCCAATGCAATGGCGTCGACGTTCCACCAGCTGCGCAAGGAAATCTCTAAAGTAGTGGTTGGCCAGGACGATGTCGTGCGGCTTGTTCTCACCGCGATTTTTTGCCAGGGTCATTCACTCCTGGTGGGCGTACCCGGACTGGCCAAGACTTTGCTTATCCAGACCATCGGCAATACACTCGACCTTCATTTCAAGCGCATTCAGTTTACACCGGACCTCATGCCTTCGGACATTGTGGGATCAGAGACCATGGACAAGGAACGCAACCTGCACTTTGTACGCGGGCCGGTGTTTTCCAACATTGTTCTCGCCGACGAAATCAACCGGACCCCGCCCAAAACCCAGGCCGCCTTGCTGGAGTCGATGCAGGAATATGCCGTAACGATCTCTGGCCAGCGCTATGAGCTCCCCAGGCCATTCTTTGTGCTTGCCACACAAAACCCCATCGAGCAGGAGGGTACCTACCCCCTCCCTGAAGCCCAGCTAGACCGCTTCATGTTCAACATTCAGCTGGACTACCCTTCGTATGAACAGGAAGTTTCAATTGTCAAGTCGACCACCCGGGATGAATTTCCAAAGGTTCAGAAAACCCTGGAGGCTGAAGATATCATCGCCTTCCAGCACCTTGTAAGGCGTGTGCCGGTGGCTGATAATGTGGTGGAGTATGCTGTGAGACTGACCCATCAGACGCGGCCGGGGGCACAAGGCGCTGCATTGGCCAACGAATTTCTGGAATGGGGCGCAGGACCAAGAGCGTCACAGTTTCTCGTGCTTGGCGCAAAATGCAATGCGCTCATCAACGGCAAATACGCACCCGACATTGAAGACGTACAGGCCGTCGCCAAGCCGGTTCTCAGGCATCGCATTGTGCGGAATTTCAAGGCCGAAGCGGAAGGAATGACAGTCGACCAGATCGTCGACCGGCTGATGGCGGGCTAGTAACCCCAGGCAGGCCTGATCACCTCCAGCATGGCTGGATGTACACCACAGCCTGCGACCAGTTCACCACCGTGTAGAAAATTGTTGCCGCCGCGGAAATCGGTCACGATGCCGCCCGCCTGTTGCACAATGAATCCACCCGCAGCAACATCCCACGGACTCAGGTTGTACTCAAAGAAACCCTCCAGTCGGCCGCAAGCGACGTAGGCCAGATCAGTTGCTGCACTTCCCAACCGGCGAATGCCGTGGCTCTTGTCCAGAAAAGTGTGGATGATGTTCATGTACGCATCCATCTTGTCCAGCTGGTGGTATGGGAACCCGGTAGCAAACAGGCTTTCACTCATCGTCTTGATGGTCGACACTTTGATTTGGCGACCATTCAGAAACGCAGGCGCACCTTTGCGCGAATGAAAACACTCCCTGGCATTCACTTCATACACCACGCCCAGTACAGTCTCTGTTTCGTCGGCCAACGCCACACTGATGGCAAACGGTGCCAATCCGTGTGTGAAATTGGTGGTGCCATCCAGCGGGTCGATGATCCACCGGTAGGCGTTGGTACCTTTCGTGCTCGTACCTTCTTCAGCCAGAAAGCCGGAGCCGGGCACAATCTTGCCAAGCGCCGCTACCAACCTTCGCTCACTCTCCTTGTCAACGTAGGACACCAGATTATTGAAACCTTCCTTCTGTTCAATCCTGGACCTGTCAAAGCGAAGACTCTCTTCATGAATAAATGCCCCTGTTTCCAGGCACGCTTCAATGACTTCCTGTTCAATGACTGCGAGATTCATTTTCTTTTTGTCTTGGATTTAACTGCCGCAAATAACAGGATTAACACGGAAATCCAGGCGGACGTTCGGCCTATCCATTCTCCATTCGTCGAAAAGGTAATCTTTTCATGACTTTCATAATTGGCGATGGTGGCGGCTCTTGTCAGGGCAGGTCCTTCCAGCAGGTAGCCATAACCTATGGGTGCGGCAATCACCACCAGTCCCGCCGCAAGCCAGGGCCAGCGGATGCCCTCCACCAGCACGCCTTGGTAGATCAGCCAGTTGGCAACCAGTATCCAAAGCCCTGCTCCCAAATAACCGGTGTGAATGTTCCAGCTGACCCACTCAGTCCTCACTGCAAATGTGTCTGCCAGGAATATGAAGTTTGTCGCAGGGAGCAGTTTGAGGATGGCGTATTCGTACGCCAGCCAGAAGACCATGATCGCCAGCGTGCTTGTACGCTCACCCAGTTGTTGTCGCATCCACCCGAAGAGACCGAAGCAGATCATGAGACCGATTGCCTGCAGAATGCCTTGCACGATGTAGGTGCTTTCGAAGAAATGGAACGAGTAGAAGGAAATGGCAAGGGCCAGGCCGACGACTTCCAATGGCTCCCAAAAACTCTTTCCAGGCTCCAGTCTCATCGCCAGCATGTACAAGGGGGCCAGACCCGCAAAGACCAGCAAGGGGAAGGGCTTCATCAGAAACGCTGCTGACAGGAGCAAGGCGGCGCCCAGTCCTAGCAATGACGCCGGAGGTGCACTAGTCTTTTTTGCCATCGATGATAATTACTATTTCGCCACGGGGTTCGTGGGCTGTGAAATGGGCCAGAACCTCTTCTACACTGCCCGTAACAGTTTCCTCGTAGATCTTGGTGAGTTCTCTGGACACCGACACGGTGCGCGCCGGTCCGAAGAATTCCCTGAGTTGGTCCAATGTTTTTACCAGGCGCATGGGTGATTCGTAGAGCACAATGGTGCGGTCCTCTTCAGCCAGTCTCTTCAGAGCTGTCTGCCTGCCCTTTTTGTGCGGAAGAAAGCCCTCAAAAACAAACCTGTCGCAAGGCAGTCCTGATTTAATCAATGCGGGCACAAAGGCGGTTGGCCCGGGCAGGCATTCGACAGCCAGTCCTGCCTTCACACATTCGCGAACCAGCAGAAAGCCCGGATCAGAAATGCCCGGTGTACCGGCATCTGAAACCAGCGCCAGTATTTCTCCTTTGCTGAGCCGTTCAATGATTGCATTGACAGCCCGGTGTTCATTGAAGGAATGAAAACTCTGCAGGGGTTTCTGAATCTGGTAATGTCGCAGCAACAACGACGACTGCCGGGTGTCTTCGGCAAGAATGCCGTCTACGGATCGCAGTACTTCCAGTGAACGCAAAGTGATGTCGGACAGATTGCCGATGGGCGTCGGAACAATGTACAATGACGTGACCTTCTTGTCCATCAGACGAGCCGATCGATTGCTGATGCGAGTTGACGGTCCAATGCGGTGACCACATTGCCTGCATCATGAGTGCTGAGGTGAATGGTAACCTGATTGTACACATTGGACCAGTTGGGATGATGGTTCATCTGTTCTGCCAGCAAGGCTACACGAGTCATGAAAGCAAAGGCTTCGCTGAAGTCTTTGAAGATGAAGGTTTTGCTGAGCTTGTTATCGGACTCGGTCCACATGGGTTTTTCTTTTGCGCGCTGCAAGCCAGTACCAGACCATCCCGGGCACTGAGAAAATCGTCACCAATATCAATTTGCGTCGGCGTTCCTCCGGATCATGATACCGGCTGATCACATCCGCAATGCTCCACGCATAGGCTGCGAAGGCAGGTAGCAATATCCAGTATTCTGGCGTCCTCAATTGCTCTCCAGGATTTTAAACAACTCGTCGAGATCCGGTGTAATAATGATTTCTGTCCGGCGGTTCTTTTGTTTGTTCAGGTCCGAACTGTTGGGTGCCAGCGGGGAGTATTCGCCTTTGCCGGAGGAAGAAACACGATTGGGTGAAACACCGGCCTTGGTGAGAATGCGAGTGATCGCTGTAGCACGCAACACACTCAAATCCCAGTTGTCCTGCATGTAATTTGATTTACGGGGCATGGGCACGTTGTCGGTATGACCTTCCACCATGATGTTGATGTCTTTCTGGTCTTTGATGGCCTTGGCGAGCTGCTGCAGGGCTGACACACCCTTGGCGTCAACTTCAATACTGCCGGAACCAAACAGCAGCTGCTCGGCGAGTGAAACATACACTTTCCCGTTCTTTACCTGCACAGTGAGGTCGTTTTCTTTGAAGTTCAGCAGTGCATTGGTGATCTTGTTCTTAAGGGCCTGAACCGCCTTGTCTTTCTCGCTGAGTACGTTTTCGAGTTCTTTTACTTTCTGCTCCCGCTCGGAGAGACTGACACTCAGGGAGTCATTCAGTTTGCGCGTTTTTTCGAGGTTCTCCTGAATACTCAGCAACTGCTGTTTCTGCTCTGCGAGGTCGCGGTTGAGCTTGCCGCTGCTGTTCATCAGGTTCTTGTAGTAGGCGTTCAACTGATCATGTTCCTTATTGAGATCCGCCAGCCGCTGGGAGGTGTTGCGAATCTTCGCACCCAGCTGAGTTGTATCTTCTTTGAGCGATTTCACCTTTCCGTTCAGGTCGGTGATTTCGGTGTTGGCTTTCTCAAGTTGTGCGGTGCGCTCGGTGAGCTGGCCTTCGGTTTTCACTTTTTGAGCCAGCATGTCGTCAAATTTCTTCTTTGACACGATGCACGAGGAAACCAGGAAAAGCAGGGCTGCAAAAAATAATGGGGCAGTCTTCATAGTTGGATGAATTGAATAACAAAAGTAAACTCTTTTCTTATATTTAAACATGGCCGCCAATGGCCTTACACACTAAAACCAAGCTAATATGGAAGGAATGCTCAAGCCTGGCGCTTTGCAGGGGAAGACGATTTTGGTAACCGGAGGTGGCACGGGCCTTGGACGTTCAATGGGTAAGTACTTTCTTGAATTGGGTGCGAACCTTGTGATCAGCAGCCGAAAGAAGGAGGTGCTGGACCGCACCGCAGAGGAACTCATGAAGGAAACCGGTGGCAAAGTGCTCGCCGTTCCCTGTGATGTGCGCAAATATGAAGAGATCGAACAGGTGATTGCTGCGGCAGAGTCAACTTTCGGCGGTCTCCACGCTGTCCTCAATAATGCCGCAGGCAACTTCATCAGTCCTACCGAGCGACTTTCACACAGAGCGTTTGACATTGTCGTGGACATTGTGTTGAAGGGAACCTATTACACCACATTGGCTGCAGGCAAACACTGGATTGCAAGGAAGCAACCAGGTGTGTTTCTCAACATTGTCACCACCTACGCATGGACGGGCTCGGGCTACGTGGTGCCTTCTGCCTGCGGCAAGGCAGGGGTGCTGGCGTTGACGCGATCGCTGGCGGTCGAGTGGGCCAAGTACAAAATCCGAAGCAATGCCATTGCCCCCGGCCCCTTTCCCACCGAGGGCGCCTGGAGCCGGCTGTTGCCAGGCGATCTGGTGAAGAAGTTTGACCCCGCACAGCGCATTCCTCTTCAAAGGGTAGGGGAACATCAGGAACTTGCCAACCTGGCCGCATTCCTCCTGTCTGACTATTCCGGTTATATCAATGGCGAGGTGATCACCATTGACGGTGGCGAGTGGCTTCGCAATGGCGGTGAATTCAGCCATCTGGAAATGGTGCCGGACCAGATGTGGGACATGCTGGAAAAAATGCGGGGAAAGTAGCATCCCGCATTAAACCTTTGCCGCCGGATACTGTCCAAGAGTCAAATTAGCAACCCATGAAAAATCCCATCATCCTCATTGGCGTACTCTTTTTGTTGGCATTCTCGGCTTCGGCGCAGCAAACGCCCGGAGTGGATGCGCGTCAACGCGGTCAAAGAACCCGAATCGCCGGCGGCGTAGCCAGCGGCGAACTTACCCAACGTGAAGCACGCGGCCTGCGCGGACAGCAGCGCCATATCCGTCGCACGGAACGCCGGGCCAAAGCCGATGGCGTGGTGACACCCGCAGAGCGCCGGAGACTGCACAAGGAGCAACGAAGGGCTGACCGGGCTATCCGCAGGCAGAAACACGACGGCCAGACGAGACCCCAGTAACAAACCAGATACTCAAATAGAAGGGCTGACTCGACAGCCCTTTTTTATTTCAGCGCGTGCCTGAGGATCACGATGTCCTTCAATTGATCTGCCGGCTTGGGCTGATGGTTGGCATCATACCCGTTCCACTGACTGTTGGCGATGTAGTAAAGATTGCCGCGGGCAATGACACCCAGTGTGGGCTCTCCAAAATCAGGATGGGCACGGTCTAACACCTCATATGAGACAATGGTGTCAAGGGTCTTGTTGAGCCGATAACGCGTCACCCGAAAGGGAGACACACCATTCTGGATTGCTATCAGCGACTGCTGATAAAAATACAAACCATCAGTTCCCTTCAGCGAGACTTCTGGCTCGGTGGCGATCAAGGTAGCCGTCATGGTTCGGATTTCGAGCCTGAAAATTCCCTTCACATAGTCAGCGATGAAGAGAAAGCGCTCGTCCGGTGAATAGGCCAGTCCCTGGATGTTGACAAAGTCAGGTGAACTGAAGAATTGCTGAAGTTCAGGCTTGTCGCCGCTGGTGCGGTAGATGATGTTGTTGCGGCTGTCGCTGACCAGTGCGTTACCCCTTTTGTCAAGAATGAGATCTCCGAAAATGGCTTGGGGAGCGGCCAGCGGTAGTCTGTAGGTGCGTTCAATCTTTCCGGTGGAGGCAGCAAGGGCGTATACACCTGATCGAACGGTGGAATCATTGTGCTGCATTTCATCGATGGGTGAGCTGCAGGCCCAGACCCATTTGTGGTCAGCATCATATTGCAGACCAAACACGGCAGCCATTCCGCCGGTCTCGGCGGGGATCAGATCGCTTACTGCACCGTTGGAAGCGATTCGCACCACCTTGCGCTGCCGGATGCTGCCAATAAAGAAATCGCCGGTTGAAGGATCATGCGCAATGCCCTCAGCGTGCAGTGTGCGGTCTTTCACCGTCAGAAATACAGACGACTGCACTACGGGCTGCTGTAGCTCCTGCTGAAGTTTGAGCAGCGCCTGAAAGGCAGGCTGCGCGCGAACGGCTTCAAAAGCGTCTGTATCCAGGCGGAATGTGGCGTCAATGAGCAGCGCACGCCGGAGGTGCCGAAGCCCTTCGTCTGTTCGCTTCGTCAATACTTCTGCCACACCGAGTTGGTACAGAATGCCCTGATGGGTGCTGTTCAATTGGTGGGCCGCATGAATCTGCTCATAGAAGCGTGCATAGTCCTTTTTCCTGAACGAGGCCATCGCCTCCGTGTAATATTGCTGCAGCGTCTGCGCCTTCAGCGTCAGGGCAATGGAAGTCAGCAGCACCACCAGGATGAATAGGCTAATTGCTCTCATACGGCAAAGTTACGTGATTCGCCTATTCGCTTCGTAAGGTTCTGGCAGGGTCAATGCGTGCGGCACGCAGCGCCTGGTAGAGGCTCGTGCCAAACGCAATCAGGATTGACACAGCGGCAGCCGTGACCAGCGGAAGTGCACCAATGGTTGTCCGGTAGACGAAGCTGCTCAACCACAGCGAATCCATCAGCCAGTATGCGAGTGGCAGCGCAAGCACCACCGCGATCAGTACCAGCCGGGTGTAGTCGCGTGTAATAAGCACAACGATACTGCCGGAAGTGGCGCCCAGCACTTTGCGGATACCAATTTCTTTTGTTTTCTGGGCTGCGGCAAACGCGACAAGCCCCAACAACCCCAGGCAGGCAATCACTATAGCGATGGCTGTGAATGTGCCCGCGATGGTACCCATGCGCTGTTCTTTGTCGTACATCTTCTCATATTGTACGTCCAGAAATTGGTAGTCGAAAGGGCGATGAGGGGCCAGCCCGGTTGCTATGGTCCGCACCTTTTCCAGATGCTCCTGGATGTTGCCCGGCTGCAACTTTACAAATGCATAGAGAAACTGCCATGGCTCGATGAACATCGCCAACGGTGTGATGGCCTCATGCATGGACGAGAAGTGAAAGTCTTTCACTACACCGATGATTTCGCCCCGGCGCCCGCTGAGATTGATCCGTGTACCCACAGCCTCCTGGAGGTTGATATGCATTTCCTTCAACGCAGTTTCATTGAGGATGAACGCATTGGTGGTGTCTTTTTCCCACCGCAACTGGTCGGCTTCGGTGAAGTTCCTTCCGGTGATGAGTTCCATCCCCATGGTGGGCACCAGTTCCTTATCCACTGTCATGGCCGTGATAATGGTTCCGCGGTCGTTGCCGCGACCTTCTACGTTGATGCCGTAACCGCCCTGCACTTTGGTGGGCGACTCGCTGGCTCTTGCGACGGAAGTGACAGCCCCGCTGCGTACCAGTTCAGTTTTAAGTTGATCGTAGACAGCGGAGGTCTTCTGGTCCAGCGGAAGAATCAACACGTGCTCCTTGTCATAGCCCAGCGCCTTGCTTTGAATGAATCCCAGCTGTTTGGTAATGACCAGGGTCCCTACCATGAGAATGACGGAGACGGCAAACTGGAATACGACGAGTGATTGACGGAGTACTATGCCGCGCGAGGAATTTCTGAAGTTGCCTTTCAGCACATGTGAAGGCTGAAAGGAAGTCAGAACAACGGCGGGATACACGCCTGCCGCCAGTCCAACCACCAGCACAATGGCCGTTGACTTCAGCAGAAAGCTCGTATCGAGCAGGTCACTGATGGTGAAATGTTTGGAGCTCAACTCGTTGAACAAGGGCAGAGCAAGGGCCGAGGCGGCCAGCGCTGCGGCGAATCCAATCAACGCGATCAGTACCGATTCGCTGATAAACTGAGTAAACAATTGTGTCCGCGCTGCGCCAGCTACCTTGCGTACGCCTACCTCGCGTGCCCGATCGGCAGCGCGTGCTGTGGCGAGGTTGACATAGTTGATACCGGCTATCAGCAACACAAGCAATGCAATCGCGCCCATCACATACACATATTGGATGCTGCCGGTTACTTCGGGTTCATCGAGATTCGAGCGCAGGTAGATGTCAGTCAGCGGCATGAACCGATACCGCACATAGTCGCCTTTGCCCGTGAGCTCGCTCGCGAGTTCCTTCGCCACGAGTTGATTGGTCTTGTCCGCTATGTCATGAATATCCGCGTCGGGCCGCGCCAGTACAAAAGTCTGGTAGTTGGCAGACCACCATGTGGTTTCTCTGCCCAAAGTCTGGAAGGAAGCCACACAGTCAAACTGGAGCAGTGAATTGGAGGGCAGATCTTCCATGATGCCGGTCACGAGGTACTCTTTTTTGTCATTTACTGTCAGAGTTTTTCCAAGTGCGTCTTCATTGCCAAAATATTTACGCGCCATGGATTGTGTGAGCACAACGGTTGCGGGATCGGACAATGCCTTGTCAGGATTGCCCTGAAGCAGCCGGAATGAGAATACCTTGAAGAAAGTGCTGTCCGCAAAATAAAATCGCTTCTCCTGAAAGAGTTTGTCTCCTTGCCGGACGATGTATGGCGACCAGGCTGACTGGTTGTATACCCTGACCCCATCTTCGATATCAGGGAAGTTCTTTTGCAGTGTGGGCAAAAGGGCAGTAGGAGAGACGGAGGTGCTGGAAGTCTGTCCTCCAAAACTGTACTCCATAGAAGCCCTGTAGATTCTGTTGGCTTTCTCATGAAAGCGGTCGTAGCTAAGTTCTTCGGTGACCCACAACAACAAAAGCATGCCGGTGGTGAGGCCCATACCAAGACCTACTACATTGATCACGGAGTACGTGAGTTGTTTGCGGATGCTGCGGATGGCGGCGAGCAGATAATTTCTGAGCATAGCGGGAGGATTATGGTCCTAAGACTCTGATGGTGGCTGCTTTGTTGCACCCAGGTTTCATTTTTTTCCATACAACTCCGCTAACATGCAGTTCTGATGCGATTTGCGTACTTTCAGGCACCCAATTCATCCATGAAAAAAATCTGGCTTTTGATTGCGCTGTTCGCTTGTGAAGCGCCGATGCGCGAATCCGGACAGGATGCCATCATGCGCACCGACCGTGAATTCAGTGCCATGAGTGCTGAGAAAGGAGTGGCCGCGGCTTTTGTCGCCTATGCAGATGACGAGGTGGTCAAGCCGTCGGAAGGCTCACAACCCATCTTCGGGAAAGACGCACTCGCCGCTTCTTACAATGGAAGAAAATTGAACTTTCGACTTACCTGGGAGCCATTGAAGGCGGAGGCCTCAGGTGATCTGGGCTATACGTTTGGAAACTGGACATTGAAGTCAACCACCACTACGGGCCGGGACACTACGACCTATGGAAATTATGTGTCCATCTGGAAACGTCAGCCTGACGGATCCTGGAAGTACGTGCTCGACACCGGCAATGGCACGCCGGCGCCCACCGAGTTGCCTGTAAAGAATTGAATTGTTTATTTGAATTGCCTATGGAATTGATCCGAATTACTGAACAGAAAGTTCCCGGTGTTGCGCTGATCGAACTTTACCGACCTAAAGAACTCAACGCCCTCAATCCGCAATTGATGACTGAGCTGAGGGATGCATTGGTCCGACTCGACCATCAGGATGATACCCGCGCCATTGTCCTCACCGGTAGCGAGCAGGCTTTCGCCGCTGGCGCCGACATCAAGCAGATGGCTGACAAGAGCAGCATCGAAATGCAATTGCTGGACCAGTTTGCGCCGTGGGACCAGATACGGCAAATTCGCAAGCCCATTATCGCCGCAGTGTCGGGATACGCACTGGGTGGTGGATGTGAACTCGCCATGATGTGCGACATGATCGTTGCCTCCGAAACTGCGAAGTTCGGTCAGCCGGAAGTGAAGATAGGAACGATACCTGGCGCCGGCGGCACGCAGCGGCTGACGAAGGCATTCGGCAAAGCGCGGGCCATGGAGTTGATACTCACGGGCCGGTTCTTCACGGCGCAGGAAGCACTTGCTGGCGGATTGGTAACAAAAGTGGTGCCGCCTGCTGCCTATTTGGAGGAAGCCATTAAGCTCGCTTCAGAAATTGCGCAGTTGTCAACAGTGGCCGTGCAATTGGCGAAGGAAGCAGTGAATCGTTCT
>JAIBBB010000017.1 GCA_019694905.1 Cyclobacteriaceae bacterium | reverse complement strand
GATGAAGAAGAAGACCTGCAAGAGCATGTCCGGATACAATTGGACCTGAAAGAAAAGAAAAAAGAAGAGGGTCACGTTGACAAGACCCAATGGCCAACTCCAGACGTTTGCCCTGGCCGAGAGCCATACTGCGAGCCCGCCGGCTACTGTTCCAAAGAACTCCAGATAGCTCATGGGATAGCCCCAGAGCGTGAAGAAGATCTGCTTGATGTCAAACAGGTACATGCATCAAAAATACAAGTCCTGGAACAGATCTTCATGTTTTTAGTTTAATGAGCAAGATACTTTGGCAGACCCGTAAAGTGCCTTTATCTTTCGGATTCATGAAACAGACCAGCAAGCTATTCGAACTTGTAGAGGCCGATATAAAGAGCCGGAGATATGGGCAGCAGCCCGAATCGCTTTATGAGCCAATACGATACATCATGGCCATTGGAGGGAAGAGGTTGCGTCCCATGCTCGTGCTTCTGGCCTATTCGCTTTACAAGAAGGATTTCAAGAGTGTCGTTCGGTATGCCACAGCAGTTGAGGCTTTTCACAATTTCACTTTAATGCATGACGACATCATGGATAAGGCACCACTGCGCCGGGGAAAACCAACTGTGCATAAGGTTTGGGATGTCAATACGGCAATTCTCTCAGGCGATGTTATGCTGATCAAGGTTTACGATCAGTTTCTCGATCTTCCTAGTTCAAAATTGAAAGAAGCGTTGAAGTTACTGGGCAAGTGCGCTGCGGAGGTTTGCGAGGGACAACAATGGGATATGGAATTTGAAGGCCGATCAACAGTGTCGGAGCAGGAGTACATCAGCATGATTCGCCAGAAGACCGCTGTGCTGCTTGGCTTCAGCCTCGAACTGGGTGGATTACTTGCAGGTGCTCCGGCACGCGACCGAAAGTACCTGCGTGAATTCGGAATACAGATTGGAATTGGTTTTCAGTTAAGGGATGACTTGTTGGATGTTTTTGCAGATGCAAAGAAGTTTGGCAAGCTGGCCGGAGGAGATATCATCGCGAACAAAAAGACTTTCCTGCTGATCAAAGCCATTGAGCACGCCAGCGGCAAGGATAAATCGGAACTGGATCGCTGGCTGACGACCCGGCGATTCAACAAGAGGGAAAAGGTGGCCGCCGTGACTGCTCTATATGAAAAGTTGGGGATCAGGAAAATGACTGAAAAAAAGATCGACCAGTATTTCCAACGAGGATTTGGTAGCCTTGCAAAAGTCAGGTCGAAGCAGCGGATAGTACTGGGTGATTTTGCAAGTGCATTGATCGACCGACAAGTCTAGCCATGGCAGAAGAAGCAGAAGAACCGGACGATGACCTTTTTGAGCATCACCGCATAACGGCAGATGGAAAGCAAGGGCTCGTCCGTATAGACAAATTTCTGATGGATCGGCTGGCGAACGTCACGAGAACAAAGATTCAGGCTGGCATACATGACGGATTTGTGCTTGTCAACGGAAAGGCAATCAAGCCGAACTACAAAGTTCGGCCACAAGACGAGATTGTCATTTCTTTTCCGGAGCCTCCCCGTGATACAGATGTCAAGCCAGAGCCCATTGCATTGGACATTGTTTATGAAGATGAGCATTTGCTGGTTGTAAATAAGCCAGCCGGAATGGTTGTGCATCCGGCCCATCAGAATTGGACCGGAACGCTTGTCAATGCACTTGCCTATCATTTTGAGCACATGCCTTCCATGCCGGGTAATGAAGGCAGACCGGGCCTTGTTCACCGTATTGACAAGGATACTTCTGGCTTGCTTGTGATAGGCAAAACGGAAGCAGTGCTTTCAGGCCTTGCTAAGCAGTTTTTTGATCACAGTATTGAACGAACTTATTGGGCATTGGTCTGGGGAGAGCCAGATCCTGCACAGGGAACTATACACGTCAATGTAGGGAGAAGTCTTAAGGACAGAAGGGTGACGGTAGCATTTCCTGAGGGTGACATGGGTCGGGATGCGATAACTCACTACCGGGTGCTGAAAACACTTCGTTACGTCTCCTTAGTAGAATGTAAACTGGAAACTGGCAGGACACACCAGATTCGCGCACACATGAAATACCTTGGTCACCCGCTGTTCAACGATGCCATGTATGGTGGGAATGAAGTGCTTCGCGGGACGGTGTTCAGCAAGTACAAGCAGTTTGTGGAAAACTGCTTTTCCATTATACCGCGACAAGCGCTGCATGCGAAAACACTTGGGTTTGTCCATCCCGTTACGGGTCAGTTTCTTCAGTTTGATTCTTCTCTGCCGCCCGATTTTCAGTCCGTGATTGAAAAGTGGGAGCATTATGTTCAGTACAACTGAGTCATTCGGTTCGAAGTGTTTTGGACGGGTTGATTCGGGAGGCCACGATTGCGTGATATGAAATGGTGATAAGAATCATTAGCATATTGATTGCACCTCCGGTCATCATTTCGGCCGGTCCTTGCGTCACCCGGTAGGAAAAGCTACCTAGCCATTCTTCCATGATGAGATAGGAAGCAGGGGCGGCCAGTGAGAAGGAAACAATCATGATCCAAACATATTCTCTTGTAAGAAGTCCAATGAGATTTCCAGTTTGTGCACCCAGCACTTTTCGGATGCCGATTTCTTTGATCCGTCGCTCCACGGCATATGCGGTTAGTCCAAACAAGCCAAGGACAGCGAGCGTGACGGCAAGTGCTGCAAACAGCAGGATCAATGACATGGATTTGTACTCAGCACGGTATAAGTTCTCGTACTCCTGATCCAGAAAGCTGTATTGCAACGGATATTGCCCGACCACCTGATTCCATACATTGGTGATCTGTTCAATCGCTTTCTCAGATGTTCCGTCCACTTTGACCAGCAAATACTGGTATTCCCACGGCCTCATTTCCATTACAAGTGGTCCTACTGGCTGGTGCGCCGACTGATAGTGAAAGTCACGGACTACCCCAATCACCTTCCCGGGCCGCATGTCTCCATGTCTAAGAATAACAGATTGGTCGAGGGCTTCCTCGGGAGTCCATCCTAACTGACGCATGGCTGTTTCATTGATGACATACTGATTGACCGTGTCAAGATCCTTCACGGCATCTATCCGTTGCGCACCTGCAAGGATATCCAGTTTCAGCGTTGAAAACAGATGTCGGTCTGCGCCAAGATAACTTACCTCCATGCGACGACCTGATCCCAGAATATCCAAACCCTCTGCCTCGAGGATATTGACAGGTATCTGTGAAGCAGCCGAGACATTTGCGACCATGGACAACTTGTGCAACTCAGGTATAATCTTGTGGTAGTTTTCGATCAATTGTCGATGCCCCATGCGCAGGATCAGCACATTATCCTTTTCAATGCCGAACTTCTGTTGTGAGATCATTTTCATTTGCTGGTAGCCAATCAGCGTGCAGGTTGTAAGCAGAATTGAGATCAGGAACTGAAATCCCAGTAACCCCTTCCTTAAGGCAACTCCATGGGACAGCGGGCCAGCAGATTGGCGAAACCCGTTTCGAACGGATGGCGATGACAACAGCACTGCAGGAATCGCTCCGGCGAGCAGACCAATGGCAGCCGCTGCGGAAATGAAGATCAGCCAGGTTCCGGGGCCTGAAGGTACATACATGTGTGACTGGCCTGTGTACTGCAGGATGAAAGGAGTGACGAGTTCAAACAAGCCGATGGCGATGAGGCCTGCCAATAGGGCCATCATTACCGATTCGACCAGAAAGCCTGACAAAACCTGTGCACGATTGGCTCCCAGCATCTGACGAACACTGGACTCTTTCAGTCGTTTAGAGAACCTTGCAGTGGCGAGATTGACATAGTTTACACAGGCAAGCACAAGAATGATCAGACCAACACTTCCGAAAATGTATAAATAACGGATGTCACCGTTGGCAGAGGCCTCCAGTTGAAGATGGGAATGAAGGTGGATGCTCGGAATGGGTTGCAATTCGAGTTTGGTATTCTTGCCGAACCCTTTGGTATCCGCGGGCAGATGCTGAATCATTCGGGTGAGGGCCTTCGCACATGTGTCGGGCGTCGCACCGGCTTTGAGTTTGACATAGGAGTAGAAGACAATTCCACTCCATATAGATTCTTCAGCTTGACGAATCCATGGATGGGCCTGCATGGTGACAAGCGCATCAAATCGAAAATGCGAGTGAGTTGGAATGTCCTCAACAACAGCCGTTACCTCCAGCTCCTTTTCTTCTCCCAGAAGGAGAATTTGGCCAACCGGGTCAGCCGTACCAAAATACTTTTCCGCAGTAGACACAGTCAGGACAACGGCATTGGGTTTTTGCAGGGGAGTCTTTTGATCGCCGTGCACTATTCGAAACGGGAAGACATCGAAAAATGAACTGTCGCCATAGTAGATATCATTGTTGGCGAAGATCTTCTCTTTGGTGGATAGGGTTTGTGGCGCGGAGAGGAGGTCCGCTTTGTGCAGGCGGGTGCTCGCTTCGATCTCCGGCATTTGATCAAGAATGAGGCCCTTCACCATAGGATAGGTCGTCGCCATCCCTTTTTCGGACGATTGCTCCCATGTGGTCACCACCCGATAGATTCTGTCGGCATCAGTCAGGTAGCTGTCATAGGATGATTCACGTGCAATCCAGACGTAAAGCAGCATGCATGAAGTCATGCCAATGGCCAGTCCTGAAGTATTAATTAGCGCGTACAGCCTATCACGACCGATGGTCCGGAGCGCGTGCAGAAGGAGGTTACGAATCATGCCCGGCCATTTTGCAAATCTCAGGCCAGACGTGCGAAAATGAATCTGAGGCGGGAAAAGCGGCCTTGAGCAGGCTGAGAATATCCGATTTCGGACAAAATTGTCCTTTATCAGACAAATGGCTAATCAGTGTATTCGCCTTCCCATTTGGCCACCACCACGGTTGCCAGGCAATTGCCCAGCACATTAGTGGTTGTGCGAGCCATATCCAGAATAGCGTCTACACCCAGTACAACAAATGCCTTGTGGGGATCAATGCCCATGTCTCCGACTGTAGCCACGAGAATCAGGAACGTGGCGCCCCGCACGCCTGCGACTCCTTTACTGGTCAACATCAGGATAAACACCATTTTGAGCTGCTCGCCAAAGGTCAATTCAACACCAGCCATCTGGGCCACAAAAACCGAAGCCAGGGACAGATACAGCGTACTTCCGTCAAGATTGAAACTGTAACCTGTGGGTAGCACGAAAGCAACAACTTTTCGAGGAATACCCATTTTCTCCAGATTTTCCATGGCTTTAGGAAGGGCTGCTTCACTGGTTGCGGTGGAAAAGGCGATGGCGAGCGGTTCAGAGATGGCAGAAAGAAATTTTCGGAAGTTGAGTTTGACGATCAAGCCAATGGGAACCAGTACGATCAGGATAAATACGGCCAGTGCTGCGTAGAGTGTCACGACCAGCATGGCGAGGTTCTTGAGCACGTCAAAGCCAAATGAAGCGATTGAATAGGCGAGTGCACCGCAAACAGCGAATGGAGCGAAATACATGACGATGTTTGTGAACTTGAACATTACATCGGACAGGCCTTCAGCGAAAGAGAGGAGCGGTTTTTTCTTTTCGTCACTAAGCATGGCAAGTGCAATGCCGAAGAGCACGCTGAATACCACCACCTGAAGTACCTGCCCTTCACTGACGGCTTTGGCGAAATTCTCCGGAAAGATATCCAGGATTACGTCGTGCGATTTCTTGTCAGCGATCAGCTTTTCTGCACGCTGCTCTTGTGCCTCCTGAACAGCCACAACTGCACCTTCCCCGGCTCTGGTGAGATTGATGGCACCCAGTCCAATGAATAGAGCAATGGTCGTAACCACTTCGAAATAGAGAATGGCCTTAAGCCCCATTCTGCCAACCTGCTTGAGATTGGAGTGTGCAGCGATTCCAACAACGAGTGTAGAGAACAACAGTGGTGCGATGATCGTTTTAATGAGCCTCAGGAAGATTCCGCTGAGGGTATTCAGATGAAGTGCTACGGCAGGAAAGGAGAACCCAATCTCGCAGCCTATGAACATACTGACCACGATCCAGGTAGTCAACGACCTTTTGCGGATGGCGAGCCAGATGAAAAGTGCCCAGGTTATCCATCGGGTAGCAGTAAGGAATGCAGAAGGGATTGTGACCCACTCATAGATGTCCAATACTCCCAGGATGGCCGCCAGGGTCATCGCGGCCAGTGACACCAGGAACAACGATTTTTGACTCACGGAAAGACAATTTAAGCTGTGAATATAGGAGAATTGGGGCTGAATGGTTGTTTCCGGTACCCAAATCTTGGATGTTGACTTGACCGATCCCCTCCGGAGAAACTTTAATTATCTAATTTTGTTTGATAATTGAGAAGACCACCCATGCTACAGGCAATACCCAAGAATATCAGCATCTATCTGGAGTCCAACCCCAATCCCAATTCACTGAAGTTTGTGGTCAGCGAAATGCTGGTTCCTGATGGAATGAGCTTTGACTTTCCGACTCCTGAGGCTGCCATGCAATCTCCTCTTGCCCAGGAATTGTTCATGTATCCGTTCGTCGAACGGGTCTTTTATATGAGCAACTTCATTACTGTCACCAAAAAGGAAGATGTTTCCTGGCTTGAGGTGCAGAATACGATAAAGAACCATATCCTGAAATTTCTTGAATCCGGGCAACTGTTACTTGATATTCAAACGACACACGGCCAGGAACAGGAAGAGACTGAGAGTATCCGCAAGATCAAGAACATTCTGGATGAGTACATCCGGCCGGCTGTTGAACAGGACGGGGGTGCCATTACGTTCCATTCTTTCAGAGAGGGTGTGGTGCGGGTGGTTCTGCAGGGGTCCTGCAGCGGGTGTCCTTCATCAACAATTACACTCAAGGCAGGTATTGAAAACCTGTTCAGGCGGATGATGCCTGACGAGGTTACCGCGGTGGAGGCCATTGGCTGAAGCTTATTTTAATTAGCGCCGGCACACTTTCATCTACATGACCAACGTCATGGGGAGGCGCTTCAAATTGTCTAATTTTGATTAGACAGCCCAATCCCATGAAGCGCATTCTTGTTACCCTGAAAAAGCGAGTTGATCCGGAGCACAAGCTTATTTCCACAGAGTGGATTACAGATGAAGAGCTGAAGTCGATCCGCAAGAAATACGGGAATCAATTTGATCCGGACGAGCCTATTATCAACTATCTCAGTGATCAACTGGTGCTCGTTTCATTTCTGGTTTGGATTCACGAATGAACCTTCTGAATCCGGGTGTAAGCGCAGTCCATTTCGTTTTTCACTGAGAGCCACGAGCAAAGTCTATCTGCTGCTTTTGACCTTGCGCATATCGCGCATGTGGCGATTGATAGCAGATGTCTTCACTCCATAGTGAAGACTTGCGTTTATCTCGTAACCGAAAAGCAGTACAATGGTCAACAATTGCACCCAGGCCATGAGTGCAATAAGGACACCAATGGATCCGTAAACTTTGTTATAGCTACTGAAGTTGGTGACGTAGTACGAAAAGCCATAGGAGAGACCGATGCCTGTGAGAGAAGCAATCAGCGAACCCCAGGAAAAAAAGCTCCAGTTATAGTGAATCGCAGGGCCAAAGTAGTAGATGCAGGAAATAGCGAGAAAGAAGACAATAAACACGACGATGAACCTCAAAACCAGAAACATGTAAATGGTGTAGTCATCCAGGTTGAGATGGCCGAATTTCTGGATGTTTTCGGTGAGATAATCAATTACAATCTGTCCGACAATTAGCAGGAGAATAGAAAGGAACAAAGACAAGGCCATCATGACGGTGAGGCCCAGCGCCGTGAGTCGCATCCGGAAGAAATTTCTGTTTTCAACGGTGCGATAGCACGCGTTGAATGCCCGCATCAAAGCGTTCATCCCGTTTGTCGCCAGAAAAAGAGCAAGGACAAATCCAAAGGTGAGCAATCCGCCGCGCTGATTGTCGACGATGTCAAGTACGGTGGAAGAAATGACTTCGTACATGGAGGCCGGAACCAGGCCGCTCAGGAAATTCATGATACTCTGGGTGGTGATGGTCGGAAAGAGCCGCGAAACATAAGGAATCAGCGTAAACAGAAAGATGATGGTGGGAAAAATGGCCAGGATAAAATTGTAGGCCACGCCGTTCGCCCGATCCATGATTTCATCTTCATTGATGTTGTGGATGAAAATCTTCAGAAACTGGTAAAGGGAGAGGTTTTCATGCCGCTTGAACCGGATTCTCTTCAGCCAGGCGCGAAAAGTCCTGGCAGTTGGAATAACCAGAATTCGTTTTCTGACTTTATACTTCATCAAAATAGGGGGCAAGAAGCTTGTCAAATATCTCCGGAGGCCTGCACGGCTTGCCACTTTTCATATCCACAAAGGCCAGCAACGTGGTGCCTTGATGGATCAATTTACCAACTTCATCAAAGATGTCATACTCAAACCTAATCCGAACGGAGGGCCTGACGCGAATAGTTGTCACGATTTTCAGCAATGAATCGTACCGTCCCGGAGCGAGAAACCTTGAGTGATTTTCGAGGACAGGCATCATCACACCCATATCCTCCAACTCCTTGTAACTCAACCCCAGTCGGCGAAGACTTTCGACGCGGGCCACTTCATAATACATCGCATAGTTGCCGTAATAAACGTACCCCATCTGGTCCGTTTCTCCATAGCGCACTCGAATGGATGTTTCAGACTGGTACATCTATTTCTTTTTTTGACCTGCTTTCCGGAGTTCTGCTGACAATGCGCGCTGATATCTGGTGGCGTTTCGCTGATGATCCGTGAGATTGGTCGCGAAATTGTGATAGCCGGAAAAATCTTCGCGGGCGCACATATAATAGTATCCGTGCTGCTCTGGGTGAAGTACGGCCTCCAGCATCCCCACCTGCGGCATATTGATCGGGCCTGGTGGAAGGCCGGCATACTTGTATGTGTTGTAGGGTGAGTCAATCTCCTTGTGCTGATTGAGCACACGCTTCAGGGAAAAATCACCTGAGGCAAACACCAGTGTAGGGTCAGCCTGCAAGGCAATGCCCTTTTTTAGCCTGTTCAGATACAAGCCGGCAATAATGGGAGCCTCCTCCGTTTTGACAGTTTCTGCCTGCACAATAGAGGCGAGAATGGAGACTTCAATCGGAGTCAACCCCACTTCACTTGCAAGGGCCCTGCGCTCGTCATTCCAAAATGAATGATATTCCTTGTTCATCCTGGCGATCAGGTCATCCGGTGTAATGTTGAAGTAAATCTCGTAGGTGTTTGGGATAAACATGCTGAGCACGTTCCTTTCGGTAAAGCCCTCGTCATTGGTGGCTACGAACCGCGCAAGCGCTTCATCAAATTCCTGTGGACTCATCCCCAGGTTTTTGGTGATTCGTTCGCCGAGCTCATTTTGAAGCCGCACATAATTGAACGTGATCTTGACGGGCTCCTGCTTTCCGGATTTAAGGATTCGGATGGCCTGTAGGTTTGTCATTCGTGAGCGCAGGATGAATCTGCCCGGAATAACTTTTTTGTCATAGCCGTACAATCGGGCCAGGAAGCTGAACGAGACCAGGTCATTCACATAATCGCCCTTCTTGAGATCCTGTTGTACTTGTCTGAACGTGGTGCCAGGTTTGATCACAAATACCCGATCTCCCTTTTCCACCAGAATGTTGGGCGTGAAAAGAATCTGATAAAAATAGAAAGTGAAGGTGATGAGCAGCATGGACAGCACCAGAAAGATGGCCAGCTTCTTTTTTGAAATCTCGTTCATAGTCAACTCACAAAAATAGTCATTCTTTCTATGTGCACCGGAACAGGATAATTGACTGTTTGCTTCATGAGAAGAGAATTTTCTAGATTAAGCCCCAAAGAATTGAATTGTATGAGAATCTCCCTATGCCTTCTTCTTTGGATTTGCCTGTTTGTCGGGTCTTACGGCCAGAGTTATGTGCCCGGTTATTATGTCATGAATCATGGTGATACTGTCCGGTGTCTGATCAACGAGAGCATTAAGCACAATGCAATTGAAGTACGGAATGCTGAGGGGGAACGGACCATTTCACTGGGTCCGTCAGAGATCGCGTCATTTTCGTTAGGGCGGGAAGGAGTGGTCTATGAGAGTCATTGGGTGAACATTGATATCAAGCCTGTCGAAACGTCAAAGCTGGATGTCGATGACAGACGTCCCCGATGGGACAGGCAGAGACTGTTCCTGAACCTCATCAATAAGGGGCCGGCTAACCTGTACGGGGTTCAGGACGGAACCGGAAAGCAGCATTTCTTTCTGAAGGTTGAAGCCGACAATGAGCCTCAGGAATTACTGTTCATCAGATTCTACTACTCCGCTGGTGGAGCAGCCGTTGAACTCCCCAACTTTAGGGAACAATTGACGAAGGCTCTCGCAGGATGTCCAGGTAACTACAGAAATACACCATACAATGAACCTTCACTTTCAAAGATTGTGAGGGCCTATAATATCTGTAAAGGATACCATGGCACAGATGTCATTGCTCAAAAGAAGGTTTTGATTTCACCGTATGTACAAGTTGGAATTATATCTGGAAAGTCCTCCTTTTCAGGATATCCAGGGGCAGCTTTTACTTATCAGAATAATATTCAATATGGATCTTCGTCAAGCCCGCTATTCATTGTTGGTGCAGAAATAGGTTCAAGGCGTGAAAAAAGCCGACTCTCACTGCCGGTGGAGTTGGGCTGGAGAAAATTCAGTTACTCCATTGATGTCTCTGACTTCAGCTACAACTTGACTTCTTTCCATGTCATGCCGCGTTATACGCTGCCGGGCAAAGTCAGGCCTTTTGTTCAGTTGGGGGCAATTGTTGCCTTGTACAGTGGCGGGAAGAACAGGTACTATTGGAACTATTCTAACCGCGTGCTTGCACCGTTCTCCAAGATGAGCACAGGATATCTTGTTTCATTAGGGATCACTTCGGATCGCCTGGGCATTGAACTCAGGTATGACCAGCATGTGCTTTTTGCACCCGAGCTGAAGGCACGTTGGACCAATATTGGAATAAGTGCTATGGTGAGCTATCGGCTCAGGAAGTAGCGATCAGGATTTCCGGAACAGCGAATCGACAAACTCTTTGCGGTCAAAGACCTGGAGATCCTCCACTTTTTCTCCCACGCCGATGTACTTTACCGGTATTTGAAATTCATCGGAAATGCCAATTACCACACCACCTCGTGCGGTACCGTCAAGCTTGGTAATCGCAAGGGCCGTGACCTCGGTAGCTTTGGTGAATTCGCGGGCCTGAATGACAGCATTCTGACCTGTGCTTCCATCTAATACCAGCAGTACCTCGTGTGGCGCGTCTGGGATCACCTTTTGCATGACGCGGCGGATCTTCGTTAATTCTGCCATCAGGTTGACTTTGGTGTGCAGACGTCCCGCTGTATCAATGATGATTACATCAGCTCCCGTTTCAACACCTTCCTTGACTGCATCAAAGGCAACCGCGGAGGGGTCTGTATTCATGCCCCTGGCCACAACCGGCACGCCTACCCGCTCTCCCCAACGTTTAAGCTGATCAACGGCTGCGGCCCTGAATGTGTCGGCTGCACCCAGAAGTACTTTCTTGCCTTTTCCTTTGAACTGCGACGAAAGTTTGCCGATGGTCGTAGTCTTACCTACACCATTTACCCCCACGACCATGATCACGTATGGCTTTGTTCCCTCGGGGAGGTCAAAATGTGAGGATGGCCCCTGGTTGTCCAGCAGCAGGGCGGCCACTTCTTCACGCAGAATCTTGTCAAGTTCCTGCGTTCCGAGGTATTTGTCCCGTGCCACTCGCTGCTGAATTCGCTCAATAATCTTGATTGTAGTATGAATACCAACGTCTGATGACACAAGTATTTCCTCCAACTGGTCGAGGACCTCATCGTCTACCGTTGCTTTGCCGGCAATGGCTTTGCCAAGTCGGGTGAAAAAGCTTTCGCTCGACTTTTGCAACCCCTCGTTGAGGGATTGCTTTTTTTCTTTGGAGAACAGGCCAAACATGGAATGCAAGAACCGCAAAGATGGCAAAACGGGAAGGGTTTCAAAAACAGCGAATCCAGAGTCTTGTATATCCTGTTGAATCAGGCCAACTTTGCGCGTCCAGGTGTGATTTTTTTAATGATGACGCATTATCAGGCTGTATGAAATTCCCAACCCTTTTTGGAAAGATCCCCAAGCACCAGAAGTTCAGCTTCGAACCGCGCTATTACGATGCAAAGAAGGAGGAGATGCTTGAGCGGGAGGCCCGGATCCGGGCAGAACTGGAGGCTGAACGTGGAGAGGCTCCTTACAGATCCCGGATTGCGGGGTCTTTCCGTGCAGCCCGGAAGCGATCAGCTGCAACCAAAGGAGAACTCAACAGTGCATTGGTCAGGCTGGGAATTCTCCTGTTTCTTGCCATCTTCATTGTGGCCTATCTCCAGTGGGGTAAGGTAGCGATGTATGGGTTCCTGGCATTCATTCCATTTTATCTCTGGCTGAAACTCCGGAAGTAGCCGCTGCGTTCCAATACTTTTAGGGAAATTGCCGACCTTGTGCGGTTCTATGGCTGACATTATCCAGCTTCTTCCAGATGCTATTGCAAACCAGATCGCCGCAGGCGAAGTGGTTCAGCGTCCTGCCTCAGCGGTGAAGGAGCTCATGGAGAACGCCCTTGATGCGAGAGCTACTCAAATCCAGCTAATTGTCAGGGAGGCCGGTAAAGCACTTATCCAGGTCATTGACAATGGGCAAGGCATGTCTGAAACCGATGCGAGAATGAGCCTCGAAAGACATGCCACCTCCAAGATCAGATCGGCCGAGGATTTGTTCACGATCCGCACCATGGGATTCCGCGGCGAGGCCTTGGCCTCCATCGCTGCAGTTTCGCAATTGGAGATGAAAACCAGACGAGCCGATGACGAACTGGGAACCCTGCTGCTGGTGGAAGGATCTGAGGTGAAGGCACAGGAGCCGGCGGCCTGTGAAGTTGGTACAAGCATCAGTGTCAGGAATCTGTTCTATAACATTCCTGCCCGACGGAACTTCCTGAAGTCAAACCCTGTAGAACTCAAGCACATCATCGATGAATTCCAGCGACTTGCGCTTGCTCATCCGGAGGTCACATTCAAGATGATTCAAGGTGATGACACGGTCTATGATCTTGCTCCCGCCAGGTTGCCTCAGCGGATCGTAGCCCTGTTCGGAAAATCCTATCAGGAGCAATTGGCACAGTGTCAGGAAGAAACAGACTCCATTCGTGTTTCCGGCTATATCGGTAGGCCTGAAGCGGCCCGCAAGACCAGGGGTGAGCAGTTCCTTTTTGTGAACAAACGATTCATCCGCAGCAATTACCTCAATCATGCAGTCACCAGTGCCTTTGAAGGACTGCTCGCCGAAGGAAATTACCCCTTTTATGCGCTGTTCATTGAAATTGACCCACGTCACATTGATGTGAATGTCCATCCCACCAAAACGGAGATCAAGTTTGACGACGAAAGAGCGGTGTATGCCGTGGTGCGTGCTTCCGTAAGGCAGGCCTTGGGCGCACACAATCTTACACCGGCACTGGACTTTCATGCCGACGTCAATATGGTGTCAAAACTGAATCAGACTACGGCGCTCAATCGCGAAGACTATTTCAACGAACGCCTCGGAACGACCCTTCAGAGAGAGAACCTCCGAAACTGGGAACAGTTGTTTGAATCCCCCACCAACTCAAAGTTGCTTCAACGACAGGACGAAGCTGCTCAGGACCTCCATTTTGAGAGTGCCGTAAACGTTCCGGTAAACTCACCGGAGCCGGAAAGAATCCTGTTTCAGCTTCAAAACCGATGGGTAGTTCGTTCGGTACGCGCCGGACTCATGTTTATTGATCAACAGGCAGCTCATGAGCGAGTTCTCTTTGACCGGTATGCACAACTATTGAAAGCCTCCAGGGGCGCAAGTCAGCAGTGTTTGTTCCCTCAAACGATTGACTTTTCACCAGCGGACTTTACACTGGTGATGGAAATGGAGCCGGAGCTTTCTGCCCTGGGTTTCCGCCTCGAGGTCTTTGGTAAAAACACGCTATTGATTCAAGGTGTGCCTGCAGAAGCAGCGGGCAGAGAAAAGGATCTCTTTGCGGGATTTCTGGAGCAATTCAAGCGGAACCAGTCAGAACTACATTTGCCAATCAAGGAGAATCTGGCCCGTTCTCTCGCCCGACGTGCAGCCATGAAGAGCGGCCAGAAGCTGGAACGGGAGGAAATGGAGTCTCTCGTAGAGCGCCTATTTGCCAGCAGCAATCCCAACTTTGCACCAGACGGCCGTACAACATTTTATATTTTTGATACGTCTAAGATGGAAAGCTATTTTCGCTGACCATTCTCAACGCCATATTACATGTTTAACATTACGCCACTCGTCCGAAATATCATCATCATCAACGTGGTGGTGTATCTTCTTCAGAACCTGCTTCAAATTACCGGTTTGCTGGCCCTTTGGCCCATTGGGACTGATTTTTTTCAGCCCTATCAATTCTTCACCTACATGTTCGCTCATGGCGGCATGGGCCATATTTTCTTTAACATGCTTGCCTTCGCATCCTTTGCACCTATTCTGGAACACTATTGGGGTGACAAGCGTTTTTTGATTTTTTATCTCACCACAGGAATCGGTGCGGGCGTCATCTACGCCGGTGTAAACTACTTTGTGGGTGGAGGAGGCTATATGGTTGGCGCGTCGGGAGCCATCTATGGCATTCTGATGGCCTTTGGCATGATATTCCCTAATATGGAACTCATGTTGCTGTTCCCGCCGATTCCCATCAAAGCCAAGTATATGGTGTTTATTATGGGCTTCATGACCTATGCCCTTGATGGCAGCGGTCGGGTGGCGCATGTCGCGCACTTTGGCGGAGCGCTGGTCGCTTTCATTCTTATCAGCATCTGGCGGTCGCAGGGGAGGAACCGGGGCTGGTAATTTGGTTAACTTTGGATAAGAGTATACCCAGTGTTTGACGAATTCAAAAACGCTTTTAACAGGTACAACAACGCGCACGTTCAGTTGATCATCATCAATGTGGTCGTGTTTCTGCTGATGGGTATCGTGTGGGTTTTTTCCAACATAGGAGGATTTGAATGGGTCTTCCAACTGGTCTATAATCAATTCAGCATCCCTCCCAAAATCGGTGACTTCATCCTCAGACCATGGACCTTTGTCACCTATGGCTTTGCCCATAGCCTGGACATATACCACATTCTTTTCAATATGCTCTTCCTGTATTGGTTTGGCAGGTTGTTTATAGAGTATCTGGGCAATGACAAACTGATCGCGATCTACCTGCTTGGTGTAATGGCCGGGGGACTTGTTTATCTCTTGTTGTTCAACACAGTTCCTTTCTTTGCCAGCCGGTCAGATTTTCCGGGGATGGTTGGCGCTTCAGCTGCCGTTTATGCCGTGATGGTTGCGACAGCCACTTTGCTTCCTGACTACACCTTTCACATGCTGCTGATTGGTCCTGTGCGGATCAAGTACATTGCGGCCTTCTTCATCGTTGTGTCATTTCTGGGAACAGTGGGATCCAATATGGGCGGGAATATTGCCCATCTTGGGGGGGCTCTCATGGGTTATATTTACACACGCCAACTGCAGGTTGGCGTGAACTGGGGCGGATGGATCACGACAGTGCTGAACTGGTTTGCGGAACTTTTCAAACCCTCGCCAAAAGTCAAGGTGAGTTATCGCAAAGCGGAATCCCCCAATACCGCCCGCCCGGCCCCGGGCATTTCTCAGGCTGAAATCGATGCGATTCTTGACAAGATTTCTGCCGGGGGATATGAGAGCCTTACAAAGGAAGAGAAGGAAAAACTCTTCAAGGCAAGCAAGAAGTAGCTACTGCGTCAAGGGCCCTCTTGTTTTTCGAAGGATCAATTCATCATGTCCATCGATCACAAAATTCTTAAGAGTACCCACCGGTTCATACCCCAATCCGGCATAAAACTTTTGGGCCCGGATGTTGAAAGAAGAAACGCATAAGAAGACGTTTGGGGTTTCTGCAAATACCCTCTCTTCGACAAACTTCATCATGGATTTGCCCAATCCCTGACTCTGGAAGTCCGGATGTACTGCTATTGCTTGCAGGTAGCCCCGGAGGACGCCACGCATTTCGAGGATAATTACGCCAGCACGTTTTGTGCCGATCCATGCCACAAAAACGTTTTTTTCAGGATTGTTCACCAGGGCCAGACACACCAATTTGTCGCGACCCAATACCTGCCATGGCTCACAGGCTGCCATTGTCGCAGCGCACCAGTCTGCATCACCTTCAGATTCCAGCGGTTTGATGACCAGATTCATCAGGCAATCCAGCGGGCAAGCAAGAAGGCGGCGGCGGCGGCCAAAGTACCTACCAGTGTAACGCGAAGGGCTCCCTTCAAAAGCGGCTGTCCGGTAAGCTTGCTTTTCACAAGACCAAACACAACCAGGCAAAGGAGTGTAATGATGGACGAGTAGATCAATCCCTGACTGGTTGTTTTTGTGAAGAAATATGCGCTCAGGGGTATAAGACCGCCAACGATGTAGGAAATACCAATGACGAGCGCACTCTTGGTGGCCCTATGCTTGTCGGGTCTCTCGAGTCCAAGTTCGAACTTCATCATGAAGTCCACCCATTTCTTGTGGTCTTTGGCAATTTCTGCAGCCACCTTATCCTGAAGTTCAGGGCTTACTCCGTACTCAGCAAAAATCTCTTTCGTTTCGCGGATCTCGACATCGTACAAATGCTCAATTTCATCGTACTCACGTCTCTCTTCAGAATTGTAGTGCTCGATTTCTGTGCGTCCGGCCAGGTAGCCTCCCAGTCCCATTGCTATGGAACCTGCAGCAATTTCCGCAAGGCCAGCAGTGATTACAATAGTGGTAGAGTCAACAGCTCCACTGAGCCCCGCAGCAAGTGCAAAGGGCACTGTCAATCCATCACTCATTCCAATTACCAAATCCCGGACGACTTCCGAAGATTCAAAGTGCTTCTCGTCGTGGGTCTGACTCATGGTTTTTTCTGCTGTTCACCGGCCTCAATTGCCTCTGCAATTTGTTCCTTGATCTGCCTGATGCGTTCCATTTGCTCTTCGAGATATTCACGCGCTTTTTCCTGCTCGACAGTGTCTGCAGGCGGATTAAACCCATGCATCCATGACATCATGGCTCCACTGGCCGAGTCCAGGCGGGCAATGGTGTTATTGAGTTCAGTCTTGCGTGCCTCTGCCAGATCCTTGCTCGTCAATTGCTCTTGCAGATTCTGTTTGAGCTTGTAGATGTCCTCCAGCCGGGGCATTACTTCGTCGTGAATAGCCATTACCTGGTCGGTCAATGCACCATTAGGATCATCCGTGGAGGTGGCCTCCTCATGGTGGTGTTCTTTGGAGCCGGGTGTGCACGCAGCCAACAGCAACAGACAGGATAGGAATAGTCGGATCATACTTTGATTGTTAGGCAGGTAAAGATAGGGAAACTATACCCGCTGCCAATGACATCAGGGATTGCTCACCACCTAACAGCAGTTAGCAGTTTGAACTTTTTTTTGTGTTTTCAGTCAGGAATAGTTGCTCAAGTACGAAAATTGCTATTTCTTCGCCACACGAACTGAAATCATGAACGCAACACGATTTTATTTTTACTACTATTTTTTTCAATCCCTGCGGGACTGACAGAGTAGCGTTTTGCGAACAGCAATAAACTCAAAAAGTCCCGGAAATAAGCCGGGACTTTTTGTTGTTAGACAGTTTGACTGATGAAGAGAAGATGAAGAGGAAAAAGAAATTGACGATTGCAATTCAGGGGATTGCCACCAGCTTCCATGAAGTGGCTGCCTTTACCTATTTTGGTGAAGACATCGACCGGGTAGAATGCCTGACCTTTCATGCGCTTTGCGAATCATTGAAAATGGGAGCGTGCGACTTCGCGATGATGGCCATCGAGAATTCTATCGCCGGAAGCATTCTGCCCAACTATTTCCTGCTTCAGGATTACCATTTCAATATCGTCGGGGAGGTGTACCTCCCGATTCATATGCACTTACTGGCGTCACCAGGGGTAAAGATGGAACAGATCAGGACCATCGAATCGCATCCCATGGCAATACGCCAGTGCTCGGATTATCTGCAGCGACTTAAAGGTGTAGAGGTACGTGAGAGTGATGATACGGCGCTTTCGGCTAAAAGGGTGGGTGAAGGCAGGCTGAAGGATACGGCGGCCATCGCGAATGAATACGCCGCCAAGAAATTTGGATTGCAGATTCTTGAAAAGCGGATAGAGACGCACAAGAAGAATTTTACACGTTTTCTGGTTCTTTCCAGGAATGAAGTTGAAGTGCCCGGTGCAAACAAGGCCTCGCTCAGTTTTGAGGTACGGAATGAGGCTGGAAGTCTCGCGGATGTTCTCATGACATTCAAGGACAACGAAATCAACCTGACCAAAATCCAGTCCATTCCCATCATTGGCAAACCGAACGAATACTCAATCCATGTCGATGTAGAATGGAAACGGAGAAAAAACTACGATCAGTGCATTCAAAGGATCCTGCGGCAGGTGCACAATCTCAATATTCTCGGAGAATACAAGAAGGCCAAAATTGAATACAAATAATGCCTCACACGATCACGATAAAGACGGCTGACCGAATAGCGAATGTAGAAGAATACTACTTTAGCAAGAAGCTTGCGGAAGTGCGGGGGCTTGATTCTGCCGATTTGCGCGTCATCAACCTCGGTATTGGCAGTCCCGACCTGGCCCCTTCAGCTTCCACAATCGAAGCGCTTCACCGGACTGCCATCTTACCAAGCAGTCATGGGTACCAGAGCTACAAGGGAATTCCTGCTCTTCGTGAAGCTATACGGGACTTCTGCCAGCGAACCTATAATGTGGGCCTGAACGCAGAGACCGAGATTCTCCCTTTGATGGGCTCCAAGGAGGGGATTATGCACATTGCGATGGCGTTTGTCAATGAAGGCGATGAAGTACTCATACCTGACCCAGGCTATCCAACCTATTCTTCGGTTGCCAAACTCGTAGGGGGCAGAATCCGATCTTACGCAATGCGCGAAGACCTCAACTGGGGCGTAGATCTCGATGCGCTCAGGGCTTCTGATCTGAGCAAAATCAAAGTAATGTGGGTCAACTATCCTCATATGCCAACCGGACGGGTGGCAAGTGCTGCCGAGTTGAAAGAGTTGGTTGACCTGGCCAGAAAGCACCAATTCCTAATTGTTAATGACAACCCTTATAGCCTGATTCTGAACGATTCGCCGCTCAGCATTTTGTCCATTGAAGGGGCCTCAGACGTGGCACTTGAGCTTAACTCTTTAAGCAAGTCCCACAACATGGCGGGCTGGAGGATTGGATGGGTCGCCGGAAAGAAGGAATTCGTAGATGCGGTACTGAAGGTGAAGAGCAACATGGATTCGGGTATGTTTCTCGGCCTGCAGCAAGCCGCCGTTGAGGCGTTGAAAAGTGATCAGGAATGGTTCCGACAGCAAAACGAGGTGTATGTAAGGCGTCGCCAGTCAGCTGCGCGAATTCTGGCTTTGCTTGATTGTCAAGTGAACCCCAGGCAGTCGGGATTGTTTTTATGGGGTCGTGTGCCTGACTCAGTGACCAACGTGGAAAAGTGGATTGATGAAATTCTTTATGGTACCCGGGTGTTTCTCACACCGGGATTCATCTTCGGTGAAAATGGAAAGCGTTACGTCCGGATCTCACTCTGTGCCACTGAAGCAAAAATGGAAGAAGCAGCACTTCGATTGACCAAGTTCCTTTCACAAAGAAAAGCCTGACCGATGAAAACAACCGTAATCGGACTTGGACTAATAGGTGGCAGCATGGCTATTGACCTGCGTAAGGCTGGAGTGGCCACGTCTTTGACGGGAGTTGAACGCAGTGATGTACACGCCAATCGAGCACTTGAACTGGGGCTCGTCGATCAGATACAGACGGAGGGTAACCTTGCCGATGCGGATTTGATTCTTGTCTCTATTCCGGTCAATGCTGTCAATGCCTTGTTGCCGGGCCTGCTGGATACAATAGGAAAAGACACAGTGATCATTGATGTAGGCTCCACCAAGACGGCGATTTGCAAGAGCGTAAGGAATCACCCTCGCAGAAGCAATTTTGTGGCGGCTCATCCAATTGCCGGTACGGAGAATTCAGGTCCGGACGCAGCCTTCGCCGGCTTGTTCACCAACAAGACAAATATTATCTGTGAACGGGAATTGAGTTCGGAAAATGCACTTTCGGTAGCATTGAAGGTATTTGACGCACTTGGTATGCGGACAATTTTCATGGATCCAGAGGAACATGACCGTCACGTTGCCTACGTTTCTCACCTCTCGCACGTGAGCTCTTTTCTGCTGGGACAAACCGTGCTGGACATTGAGAAGGATGAGAAGAATATCTTCAATCTTGCAGGAAGCGGGTTCGCTTCCACAGTTCGTCTGGCCAAGAGTTCTCCCCAGATGTGGGCACCGATTTTTGAACAGAATGCCGAATACCTGAGTCAGGCATTGCTTGAATATATCATGCATCTCCAGCGATTTCACTATCACCTGATGAAGCATGACACGCGGGAACTCCAGCGAATCATGAACGGAGCAAATGACATCAGACGCATTCTGGATGGTATTGAACTAAAGCAAAAAGGTAACACCTCGAAATAACCATAAACAAACAGCCTAGCGGCAAAGACCAATCAAAACTCATCGTTATGAAAAAAGGACTCGAACTGGAATCTATCAATAGCTGGTTGCACACTAAACGCCCGATCATCATCAGCGGACCCTGCAGTGCAGAAACAGAAGAACAGATGGTGGCAACAGCAAAGCAAATTGCGGCAACCAATCGGGTGCATGCGATCCGCGCAGGTATCTGGAAACCCCGTACGAGGCCAGGTCAGTATGAAGGTGCCGGGGAAGAAGGACTGAAGTGGCTGATCCAGGCAAAGAAAGAAACAGGGTTGCCGGTAACTACCGAAGTTGCCAATGCTGCCCACGTGGAAGCATGTCTCAAAGCAGGAGTTGACATCCTCTGGGTTGGCGCACGCACAACGGTAAATCCATTTTCTGTACAGGAAATTGCAGACGCTCTCAAGGGTGTGAATATCCCCGTCATGGTTAAGAACCCGGTCAATCCGGATCTTGAATTGTGGATTGGTGCATTGGAAAGGCTCAGCAAGGCCGGCATAACCAAGTTGGCCGCCATTCACCGGGGCTTTTCGTCGTTTGAGAAGGGCCCATTTCGCAATGCCCCTATGTGGGATATGTCGATTGAACTCAAGACACGGTTCCCTGACCTCGACATCATCTGTGACCCAAGCCATATTTCGGGTAACCGTGAGTTGATTGCCATGATTTCGCAAAAGGCTCTCGACCTGGATATGGACGGACTGATGATAGAGAGTCATATCAACCCTGATGCTGCCTGGAGTGATGCCAAACAACAGGTTACGCCTGCAGCCCTTGCAAAGATCATTGATGGATTGGTAGTGCGTCAGGTTTCTTCTGAGAGCAAAACATTCAAAGACACCCTGAGCGTATTGCGCGACCAGATTGATCACCTGGATGACGAAATCATGCAGAAGCTGGCTGCGCGCATGAAGATCTCAGAGAAGATTGGTCAGTACAAGAAGGAAAACAATGTGACGATTCTGCAGGTAGGCCGCTGGGAGGAGATTGTGCAAACCCGGGTGGCACTCGGGAAGGCCATGGGCCTTGATGAGGGCTTCACCAGAGATGTCCTTCGGCTTGTCCACCATGAATCCATTCAGGTGCAGACAAAGGTGATGAACAAGGCGGAAGAAAGGGTTTAGTGAGCCGGTCATGAGCTATGCACTGTTGATTGCCGGCTGGACGTTGTTTGGCCTTCTGCATAGTGTACTGGCCTCACAAACCATTAAAAAGTTCTTTGCGGGGATGGGATTGAATCCGCAGGGATACAGGCTTGCATACGTATTGATTTCAACTGTGACAACACTGGGCATGTTGCTGGGCAATGGGATGATTTCATCCCAGCCATTCTTCAATAGTTCAGGCATTGTCAGGTACTTCAGTCTGGTGCTTGCCACCTTTGGCGTACTTGTGATCAGGGCGGCTTTTCGTCAATACAGGCTGTTCGCCTTCCTGGGATTGGCAGAAGAGCATGATGCTTTCGTTACCTCTGGAATTCTTGGCAAGGTCCGCCACCCGTTGTATTCGGGTACGTTGCTTATCGTGCTTGGCTTTTTTCTCTTCAGCCCGAATCCGCCGACGCTGGTCAGTGCGCTTTGTGTTACCATCTACACGTTGATAGGTATGAAACTGGAGGAGCGGAGATTGATTGCCCGGTTGGGAGACACGTACCGGGAGTATCAAAAGCGGGTTCCGGCCTTGATTCCCAGGTTTCTTTGATGGTCAAATCCGTGTTTCGCGGTATGGTATTGGACACACCCCCTGGGTAAGTTTCAGAAAAACCAGCATCCATGAAACCATTCAGATTTCTGATCTACCTGCTCGCAACTTGCAACCTTGCGTATGGGCAACTGGAGAAGCGTCAGTCGCAGGACGGATCGTTTGGGTTTTGGGAAGGGGAGAAGTGGGTTGTGCCACCCCGCTTTGATGAAGCCGGGGAATTTCACCAATATCCGTTTGCTCCGGTTCAGATGAAGGGAAAGTGGGGGCTCATTGATAGGCAAGGGAATCTCCGTATTGCCTGCACATTCGATGCGGAATCCAATGACAGTGACGGGAGTGCCTATTGGATTGTTCAGCGCGGCGGAAAATATGGAATGATCTCTCTTCGAACGGGAAGCGTCCTTATCGATCCAAAATATGATTCATTCTTTTCTTTCGATAACCCACTTACGCCTGCCTACGCAATGACAAGCGTCGTTACACGAGAAGGACGTGATGGCATGGTTGACAGCGCAGGTGTAGAGTTTATTCCATGCATATATGATCATCCCTCTATTTATGAATTTGATTCTCTTCGTCTGCAGGCAAAACTCAAGGGAAAGCGCGGAGTAGTAAATCGGCAAGGGCAAGTAGTCGTGCCATTTGAATATGACCTCATCACCAGCGATGTGGGCCCGGACGGAAAGGTTTACATCACTGTGAAGAAGGGAAAGTCTTATGGACTGTACTCCGACAATGGGCAAGTAGTGGCCCAGCCAATTTATCAGAATCTTTTGTCAATGGAGGCTGGAGGTTTTGCCCTTGCACGCATCGGCAAAGAATGGGGCGTAATAGACCGTACAGGCCGGCTGGTGGTTCCTGTGGTGTATGACGCTATCGACTACGATCCGACGGCTGATCCTGATGCCATCGCGTTCATTGTTTCAAAGGGAAAGAAGAAGGGTTTATACAACCGTGAAGGGGCAGTACTGGCCACGGTAGATTTTGATGCAGTTGGCTATTTTGAATCAGACGGACTTGCGGTCATAAGCAAGCAAGGGATGTCAGGGCTTATTGACAGAAAGGGCACACTTGTGGTGCCTTGTGTACATGCCAACGAAACAACCCTCATGGCAGAGCGGCAAAAGCTCGGGCGCAAATAGCGTCAGCCAGGCACCTGAATCCAGCCTTCGAGAAAGCTGACAGCTTCACCACTGATGTAAACCCGACTGCCTTCAAGTGAGCAAACAAGGTGCCCTCCTCTTCGCGACACCTGCCTTGCAGTAAGGGTTTTCTTGTTTAATCGCTCGGCCCAATAAGGGGTTAGTGTCGTGTGGGCAGATCCTGTCACAGGGTCCTCGTTCACACCTGATTGCGGTGCAAAAAACCGGCAAACGAAATCTGTGTCTTTGCCAGGGGCAGTAAGGATGATGCCTCGTGCCTGAACGCGGGCAAGTCTTGAGAAGTCTGGCTGGTAGGAGCGCACAGCAGATTCATGTTCCACCACTACCATGTAGTCGGTCTTCCCTTTCCACACTTCGGTTGCCTGTTCAGAGAAACAATCAAGCAGCACGGAGGGAGCAATGGCAAGACGAATATCGTCTGCAGGAAAATTCAATGTGAGCAAAGTCCCTTTTCTCTCCACAGGTAGCTTACCACTTCTGGGTGAATGAAACACTACCCGGTCTCCGCTTTGACCCAGGTGGTGAAATGCAACGTGAGCAGCTGCTAACGTGGCATGCCCGCAAAGATCCACTTCTACTGTTGGAGTGAACCAACGGATTTGAAAACCATCCTCAGAGGCAACTATGAAGGCAGTTTCTGCCAGATTGTTTTCTGCGGCGATGGATTGCATCAGCTGGTCAGGTAACCACGCTTCTGAGATGCATACTGCAGCCGGATTGCCGGCGAAGAGATTGGCAGTAAAAGCATCTACCTGATAGATCGGGAGTTTCATAGTGAATGAACTCAGTTTGATGGATTGATTTTCCAACGTTCTGCGGCAGTCGACTCAATTTTCTTCCTGGAGAAATACACCGGGAAGTGTGTATCAGTAGCCCAGAGTGGGAACAAGTTCCGGTAGAAGCGGCTGGAGGGGTCACCACTTTGGCCAGGTGTATTGGTGAATTGGGCGCTGTCCCAATCCTTCAAGTCAACTACCATCCGGAATGAGGCACCTGAAGTCTGGTTGTCGTTATTGGATGTCATTCCGGGTGTAGCTCCGTAACCACTTCGGGGCACGGGGCCGCATTCCAGCTTCTTGCGGGTTGCCTCATTCACCGCATTGCTCAGCGGGTGTTTGATAAGGCTGTGATGGAATCCGGCCTGTCCATAGAGCCAGCGATTCATGTCGCCACCAAATTTGGTTTTCAATCCGTCAACTGCTGCAATGAAAGACTCGCGAATCAGGACTTCACTCTCCTCCACCTTTCCGGATACGAGCCAATCAACAACTTTGCTCAATGGGACTGAGGTGACGTAAGAGCGGATTGCTTCTGGTACCTTTTTCACAGTCATCATTTCCACCAGTTTTCTTTCCCATGCAACATAGACTGCGGCATCAATGGAATTCTGATCGACTACCTGATTCCACATCAGCAATCGCCTTCGGGCCTGTGCAACGAGGGGCCGGTCAAAAGTGATCTTTTCGAGCAGTGGCAAGAGACTTCTCGAAGGCAAAGACATGTAGTCGAACTGCAGCTTTTTCATGTCGTCCAGCGTAAATTTCTTGTCGGCAGAGAGCACTTCATGAATCCGATCTGAGCGATAACGATCGGCCCATTCCCAACCTACTGCATTGCGGTGTACATAATCGTCGGGCACGTTGTTTTCATTTGCAGTGGCAAAAAATCCTTTAGTGGGGTTGTATTCGTGTGGGAGGTCATTGATGGGCAAGAAGCCATCCCATTCAAAGCGTCCATCACCAGGTACGGGTACCAACCCGCTCCAATTTCTGCGGATGGGAGCAATTCCAACCGCTTGCCAACCGATGTTCCCTTTCTGATCAGCCCATATCATGTTTTCGCCAGGCAGTCGGCTGTATGAACAGGCAATCTGGAACTCTTCCCAACTTGTCGCCTGATCCATTCTGAGACTGGCCAGGTATGGCGCTCCGCCGGCTTCTCTCCACGCAGCACGAACTGCATAGGCAATATGATTTTCCCCATCTTGTTTAGTAACCGGACCATGCCGTGTGAACAGATGGTTGACGATCACGTCTGGTGCGCCCTTCACATGTATGGTGTCCGGTATACTCGTCATGGTTTCCCACTGACCTTTGTATTTGTATTGCAGAGGGTTTTCTGGATTCAGTTCGTAGACATACAAGTCTTCGATGTCGATGGCAAAGATGGTGAGGCCCCAGGCACCGTAGTCATTGTGACCAATGGACACACCTGGAATGGTTGGCTCACCACCGCCAAGGACATTCCAACCTGGGGCATTCAAATGAACCATGTATCTAAGTGATGGAGCTGCGATAGCCCGGTGAGGGTCATTCGCAAGAAGGGGGAATCCGCTGACTGATTTTGTCGCACTGACAATCCAGTTGTTGCTGCCAATAGAAAACCGATCGCGGTTCATGAGCTGCTGGTAGTCCGATTCGTCCTGGCGTGCCAGATCCTCGTAGGCGCGAAGATCGGTGTTGGAGGCTGTGGCAAGATCGCCGGGCGCAAAGCTCACAGGCTTGCGAAAGGCTTCGTACAATTCGATGATATCTCTGTCCAACAGCCTTT
>JAIBBB010000179.1 GCA_019694905.1 Cyclobacteriaceae bacterium | reverse complement strand
TGATAGCAATCTGTACAGTGTTTCTGTACGGTGTGATATTTCATGGTATCATGGCCACGGAGCCACATATCTCATGGGAGACCCACCTTTTTGGAGCGTTGACCGGGGCGTTGAGTGCCATACAATCTCTGGCGAAAGACCGGTCAAAGGCGCCCCGCTGAAAACCAGCAAATGGTTCCGTTTGGCACTGTATATTTGAAGCATCTGATATGGACAAGACAGCGAAGCAGGTGTGGGGCGATCTCAAGAAGGGCAAATACCAGCCCGTTTACCTTTTGCAAGGAGAGGAAGTATACTATATAGACCTGATATCCAGTTACATTGAGGCAAATGCTTTAAGTGATAGTGAAAAAGGATTTAATCAAGTTATACTCTATGGCAAGGATATCAGCATGGTCCAGATGCTGAACCATGCCCGCCGGTTTCCCATGATGGCCGAGCGACAAGTGGTCATCGTTCGTGAAGCGCAGGAGATACTTGATCTCAACCGGGAGGAGGGTTCTTCTCAGTTGCTGGAATACCTCAAGCGCCCGGTGCCGTCGACCGTGCTCGTACTTTGCCACAAACACAAGACCCTGGACAAGCGGCGTGAACTGGGCAAGAAGGCGGAGGCACTTGCCACAGTACTCACATTCAAGAAGCCATATGACAGTGATTTGGCAGCGTTTGTTGAAGAGTACTTTCATGAGCGGGGATACAAGGCAGAAGATGAGGCCCTGCAACTTTTTGTGGAACATGTTGGCAACGATCTGAGCAGGCTCGCCAGGGAGATTGACAAACTTCTGATCAATACCAGGAAGGAAGACTTAATCACAAAAGATCAGGTGACCAGACAAGTGGGTGTGAGTCGTGAATACAACGTTTTCGAATTGCAGCGGGCCATTATCGCAAAGGACACATTGAAGGCTTACAAGATCGTTGAAAGCTTTGCCAGCAATACAAAAAAGAATCCGGTGATACCGGCTGTTGCCTTGCTGTACGGTTACTTCAGCAAGTTACTTGTTGCATCATCGGCTGGACCCATGTCGGAATCTACACTGCTGTCGACGCTCAAGATCAGTTCATTTATGGCCAAGGACTATCTGGCTGGCCTCCGTAACTACCGGACTGACAAGATTCGTGAAAATGTCTCCTTGCTGAAGCAAGCTGACTTACAGCTTAAGGGGGTTCAGGTTGGCACGGTAAATGATGGAGAGATTCTGCGGGAATTGGTGTTCAGGTTGATTCGATAGGATCGCTGGCATATCCGTGTTTTTTTGTTAGATTTGAGTCCGTACAGTTATTTTTTAATCTATTGCGTGACTGCATTTTTTAAACGTACGCATACAATATTTTCACTTTCTGTCGGTTTTACCCGAAATGCCGGGATGAGAACGATTGTCATTCTTTTGACTTTGCTTGCTTTTCAGGGAAGGGCCCAGCAACCGGTTTCTCAACAACTTTCAGACGACTACTTTGCTCAGTCGCTCAGATATCGCGAACACAAGAACTATCCTGCAGCAGCGAACGGCTTCCAGCAGTTTATGGTTCAGGTGGCTGCTGCGGATACCCGCTATGCACTGGCCAACTTCTATCAGGCGGAATGTGCCTTGCTTGCCGGCAGGGCAGACGGCCCTCTGCTCATGGATCAGTTTATGGATGCGTATCCTGACCATCCCATGGCAGAACAGGGCTACTTTACGTTGGCGATGTTCCACTATCGCAGTAAAAACTTTGAGCAAGCTGTCTCTCGTTTTGGAAAGATAAGGTTCTCTGCCCTTTCAGACGAAGATCAGCTCGATGGCAGGTTCGCCTGGGGGTACAGTCTTTTCAATTTGAGGCAGTTGCCGAAAGCCCTTGAACAGTTTAATTACGTGAAGGCCACTGCAGGAGCCTACGGTCCTGCTTCCAGCTACTACGCAGGCTATATTGAATACGGAGCCGGTGAAGATGAGCTTGCGCTTTCAGACTTCAAGAGAGCGGAGGGCAGCGCATCCTACGCAACAGTGGTTCCGGTCCTTATCGCCGGTGTCTATAACCGCCAGGGAAGGGATTCGGAGTTGTTGAGCTATGTGGATGGCGCACTGAAGCGCGAGCAGGTGGCGCACCGTGATGAACTCAACTTGTTGGCGGCTGAGGCGCAATTCCGAAAGAAGAATTACAGTGAATCACTTAAAGGATATCAGGAATACCTCGAAGGTCGCACCAATCCGGACAGAGGCGTATTGTTCCGGGCCGGGTTGTCTGCGTTTGCCCAGTCGCAGTTTGCGCTTGCGAAAGGATTGTTCGGAAGGGCGGCTTCGGAGGCGGATTCCCTCGGGCAATCTGCCTCATACTACCTGGGCGCCTCTTCCCTTCAAACAGGTGACCGCCAGTCTGCGCTCACTTCATTTCAGGTTGCTCGCAGGAGCACCGATCCTGCCATACAGGAAGAATCAAGTTATCAAATCGCCAAAGTGCTTTATGACCTGGGCAGGGCAGATCAGGCGGTAGATGAACTGGAGCTTTACCTCAAGGCTTTTCCAACGAGTGTGCATGACAACGAAATGTCCGAGTTGCTGTCCGCTGCGTATGTGAATGCCAGCAATTACAACAAGGCCATCACCCATGTGGAGGCGATGACCAGGCGCACGCCCATCATGAACAGCGTCTACCAGAAGGCCACCTACTTTAAGGGGACCGAGTTGTTTAACAAGGATGACTGGTCTCAGGCAATCACCATGTTTGACAAGTCCATGACAGTGCCAACAGACAAAGCGATTGCCGCTGCCTGCCTTTTTTGGAGAGGCGAGGCACAATCAGCGCTGCGACAGTATGATCCTGCAATTGGGTCATACCAACAGGCAGTCAACATGGAACTCAAAGACCCGGAACTGATGGCCAGTCTGAGGTATGGTCTGGGTTACGCCTTTTTCAATCTACAGCAGTTTGACAAGGCACTTTTTCACTTTCGTGAGTTGTCGAAATACCCTACGGACGGATCGATCCAGCAAGACGGACTGCTCCGGCTTGGTGACTGTTACTATGTTGCTAAATCCTACACCGAAGCAGTTGCTGCTTACAAGAGGGCCATCCAGCTTCGCGCAAGCGAGTCGGACTATGCGTATCTGCAGGCCGGTGTGATCGAGGGAATTCTTCGTCAATATGATGCTGCAGCTGGCGACCTGGACCGTGTGATCCGTGACTTTCCCCAGTCCAAGTACTGGGATGAAGCAGTCTATCAGCGCGGTCAACTGGACTTTGGCAGAGGCAACTATGCGTCTGCTGCATCTGCGTTTAGTAGATTACTGGGTTCCGGAAAGCCCGGCACGCGTTTTACCCCGCTGGCGCATTTGCGCCGCGCCGCCTCCTACTTCAATCTGAAAGACTACAATCGCACCGCTGATGACTACATTCGTGTGCTCACCGACTATCCTGCCGTAGCTGCTGATCAGGATGTACTCTTGCCGTTGCAGGAAGCGCTGAATCTCGCTGGCAGGAGCCAGGAGTTTGATGGCTACCTGGCGAAATTCAAAACGGCCAACCCCAACGCAAAGGGAGTGGAGTCAGTTGAGTTTGAATCGGCCCGCAATTATTATTTCAACCAGGACTATCCGAGGTCCGAGACTGGCTTCGCCAATTATGTGGCCGGTTATCCTGAGAGCGCCAGGATTACGGAAGCAAGGTATTATCTGGCTGAAACCCGCTATCGGCGAAAAGACTATGAGCGCGCACTGCAGGGCTTTACCGAAATTGCGACTGCTACCAATTTCGAATATTACAATAAGGTAATCGGTAGGAAGGCGGAACTGGAGTCTCGGCTCAATAAACCTGAGCTGGCAATTCAATCCTACCAAACACTTGCCGCTATCGCCACCACCAAGAAAGAACAATTCACTGGTTGGACCGGGCTAATGGAGAACTACTACCTGCTGGCACAGTATGATTCTTCATCTGGCTACGCCCATAAGCTCTCCGAAGCGGCAACCGGCGCAGCCCAGAACCGTGCTGGACTTTACCTTGGCAAGAACGCGTTGGCACGCGGCGATTATGAAACTGCCAAAGATGAATTCGTGGCTACTGTCAACATCGCCAGTGACGAGTTTGGTGCAGAGGCTAAGTACAGACTTGCAGAGATTTTCTATCTCACAAAGGAGCACAAGCCCTGCTACGAGACCCTTATTAGCCTCAATAAGGACTATCAGGCCTATCCAGAGTGGGTGGGCAGATCCTTTTTGCTTTTGGCTGATAATTACGCGGCCACCGGCGATGTCTTTCAGGCAAAGGCAACCTTGCGATCGCTTGACAAATTCCCGCTCGACATGATCAAACAAGAGGCTGCCTCCAAACTTAAGTCACTGGAGGAGCAGGAGCTAAAACTGAGAAAGACTCAGCCCACGGACACAACTGACCAGCAATGAGGAATCAGCAACAGAGATACCCGTGGCTTGTGCTTTTGCTGATTCTCAGCATGATGGTTCTGTCAATGGATCTCACCGCGCAAGATCAGGATGGCGGTGCGCTGCCCAATGTGGAGATTGAGATCACCAATCAGCTGAAGGTTATTTTGCCCGTCGCTGATCGGATGTATGTTAAAGTACCTCCGAGGGCATCCGAACCTGTGCAACCTGCCATTCAGTACCAGTTCAAACCCGTATCAGTGGTTACGCCTGTGTTTGTTCCTCAAATCAAACCCCTTCGCCTTAAACCAACTGCCTCAGAAAGTGGTGCAGATCGCTATGTGCGTGCAGGTTTTGGTAACTACAGATCCCCCTTGCTGGACCTGCGGCTGCATACCAAAGGGGGTACCAGCAATGGACTTGGCTTGAAATTGTTCCACCAGAGCTTTGGGACCGGTCCGGTAGATGGTAAGAACTCTGCTGCCGGCAGAACAGAGCTTGGCCTGTACGGCCACTCGGTCGGTGACTTGCTGAAGGTGGACGGGCAGTTGGACTATGCGAACCGGAGTGCGCATTTTTACGGATATCCAGCAGGGTCAGCTCCTGAGGTCTCCTCGATTGAACAACAGTACAAGCAAGTCTCATTTGCAGGGCGCTTATCCAACAGTAAGTCAGGAGATGTCAATTTTCAGGCGGGCGCAAGTTATAGCTACTTATGGGATCACTACCATGCACTTGAAACAGACGTTCAGACTAGTCTGACCGGGAATTACAAAATTGATGCAGGCAAAAGGATTGAACTGGCGGCAAACTACGGACTGCTGGCTCGCAAGGATAGCCTGCAAGAGGCAAAGCCCAGACACTTGTTGCAAATTAATCCTGCGTTGGTGTTTAGTCCATTGGAGAAATTGCAGTTGCGGATTGGCGCCGGCATGGCACTTCAGAATGACACCATCAACCAGCGCAAGGCGTTCCATTTGTATCCGGACCTTGCTGCTGAGTTTCGTGTCCATGATGCAGTCACGCTTTTTGCAAGCGTCACGGGTAACATGGACAAGGTTTCACTGCATTCGCTTTCTGGTCAGAACATTTGGGTGGCACCCAACATCAGTCTCTACCACACCAACAGGAAGTTTGATGCATCCGGTGGCCTGAGACTTAAGATCGGAACGCTGGGCCAGGCCACACTGGGCGCTTCATATGCACAGCTGGCTGACTGGTACTTTTTCCTCAATCAGCCGACAGACGTAAAGAAGTTTGATGTCATCTACGACCAGGGTATTACAAAGCGGACAAATGTCTTTGGTGAACTACAGTTGTCATATCGCTCGAAGACGGTTTTTTCAGCCCGCGTTGATCTGTATCAATACAAGACGGAGCAGCAGGCGGAGGCATGGCACCGACCAGCCTACAGGTTTCGTGCCTCGCTGCAGCAAAATGTGCAAGGTAAATTGTTCTTCCACACCGACCTGATGGCAGCTGGCGGGATGAAGGCCAAGGACGCGCTGGGAAGTGTCGTAACCTTGCTCCCTGCGCTGGATCTCAATGCGGGTGTGGACTACCACTTGACAAGCAAATGGTCAGTTTTCCTGAAGGGAAACAATTTGCTGAACAGTGCCTATCCTGTGTTTCAGAACTACCCGGTAAGAGGGATTCAGATACAGGTGGGGGCTACACTGTCGTTTTAGTAGATTTTAAGGTTTTTTGGGTAGTTTTGTAAAATCCCTAAACATTCCATCATGGGCAAACGCAAGAAATCCACCGAAGAGACGCCTCAGGAGAACCTGAGCGATGACAACTTTGGGTTGCCGGATATCGACTATAAACCGCTCGATCAGGCGGAAGAAGAAGTGCATACGGCTTCCGACGGTCATGGGATGGCAGAGCCGGCGACAGATGAATCTCCTGCAACTGAAGAGGTAAGCGAAGAATCGCCAGCCACCATGGAGCAGGAGCAAGCGCCAGTGGCCGAATCGGGAGCTGCTAAGCAACCGGTAGCTGAACCTGCCAGGTCATATTACAATTCAGAGCCTCCCAAGTCCAATGCCCCGGTAATTATCGCACTCTCGATCGTACTGATTGTGTTATTGGCCAGTGGCCTGATCTATTGGTTTGTCTACAAGATACCGGCGGATAAGGCTGCCAAGGCGAAGCAGGAACAACTCGCCCTGGAGCAGCAGAAAAAGAAGGATGAAGAAATGCGCCTCGCCAGGGAACGTGCGGAAGCCGAACGAAAGAAAGCCCTTGAGGCAGCGAATGCAAAACCAAAGGAGGGAACCATTGAATCACTCACCGACCGCACTCGTCGCTTTTATGTGGTAATATCAAGTGCAGTGGATGGTGACCTGATTATGGATTTTGCGAAGAAGCTGAGTGCCAAAGGGGTTAGCAGCAAAATTATTCCACCTTTCGGCGGCATGAAGTTTTATCGACTCGCCATTGCTGACCACGACACATTTGCCCAAGCTCAGACACAGGCTGACCAGGTGAAGCCCGAGTATGGCCAGGGAGTGTGGGTGATCAAATATTAGTGCGATTGGTTCGTTATATTTTTTAAACTGTCGAACATGATTTTTCTTCAGATTGTCGCCAACAATGCGGTCCCGGACCGCTCGCTGTCGCTGTGGGATCTTACCCTGGCTGGCGGCCCTTTGATGATTCCGATCTTTCTGTCCTCTGTCTTCGCCATCTACATCTTTGTGGAGCGCCTGTTGACCATCAACAAGGCCAATCAAAGCCCTGATGTTTTCATGGGTAGGATCAAGGAGTTGGTGCAGAAGGGTGACATCAATGGCGCGCGCATTCTATGTTCTCAGGTTGATACCCCGATTGCGCGCATGATTGAGAAGGGGGTAACAAGAATCGGAAGTCCACTGAAGAACATCGAGGCTTCCATTGAAAATGTTGCCAAACTCGAGTTGTTCAAACTTGAAAAGAACTTGTCTGTACTGGCTACTGTTTCAGGAGCAGCACCGATGATGGGCTTTCTTGGGACGGTCATAGGGATGGTTCAGGCCTTCATGCGCATTTCGCAGTTGGAGGGGTCTGTCAGCCCTAAGGAATTGTCGTCTGGTATTTACGTTGCCATGATTACTACTGTGGCTGGTCTGGTGGTGGGTATTATTGCCTACCTCGGTTACAACTACCTGGTTACCCGCGTTTCCAAGGTGGTTCATAAAATGGAGTACTCTTCTCTTGATTTCATTGACCTGCTGCAAGAGCCCCGCTAGGTTGCAGCAACAAAACAGGCTATCATGAATCTCCAATCCAGAAACAAGATTGAAGCTTCCTTCAGCATGGCGTCGATGACAGACCTCATCTTTCTGCTGCTGATCTTCTTCATGCTCACGTCTTCATTTGTGACACCGTCTGGCTTGCCTGTCAATTTGCCCACGAGCAAGGCCAGCGTGATCGAGGTGCAAAAGACCTCGGTTACGATCACCAGTGATTTGCAGTACTTTGTCAATGACAAGAAGGTTAGCAGGGCGAGCCTCGAAACCGAACTGAAGAACAGTCTTAAGGGGCCGGACGGCGTTGTGGTGTTGCACATTGATGCCAGCGTGCCAACAGGCGAGATGGTGTATGTGGGCGGAATTGCCGCTTCACTGAAGGCCAAGGTGGCCATTGCAACCAAACCTAAGTGACTATTTGCCCTCGCGGGCATTGTTAAGGTATGAGTAACCAGGAAACAAGCAATCGGAAGAATCAGCGGATTGGCCTGCTGGCGACTATCGTGTTCCATGGTGGATTGCTGCTATTTTTCTTTTTCCTCACTGCCTATCGCTCACCTAATCCGCCGGCGCCTGAATATGGCATTGAGGTCAACTTTGGTTTGGATACGCAAGGTGACGGCGAGATTCAGCCGGAGGAACCTGTAGGCAATGATCAACCCACAGAAGAGCAGGTTAAGACTGAACCTCAAAGAGAGCCGGAGCC
>JAIBBB010000178.1 GCA_019694905.1 Cyclobacteriaceae bacterium | reverse complement strand
CTTGGCTTTATGCATACGGCGGATTTGGAATCAGCCTCACTCCTGGGTTCAGTCCGTCCAGAATTGTATGGCTGGAGAATGGAGGAATCTATGCGCAACCCAATCTCAGAGGTGGTGGAGAATACGGAGAGGAGTGGCATAAGGCAGGCACCAAGCTCAATAAGCAAAACGTATTTGATGACTTTATTGCTGCTGCGGAGTACTTGATAAAGGAACAGTATACCTCTTCCTCCTACCTGACCATATCAGGCGGTTCCAATGGAGGGTTGCTGGTGGGAGCGACTATGACCCAACGGCCAGACCTGATGCGTGTAGCGCTGCCCGCTGTAGGCGTAATGGACATGCTTCGCTATCACAAATTCACGGCCGGGGCTGGTTGGGCATTTGACTACGGCACGGCGGATGATTCAAAGGAAATGTTTGAATATCTCAAACGATACTCACCTGTTCATGCACTGCGCCCCGGGACCTCGTATCCGGCCACACTGATAACAACTGCAGATCATGATGACAGGGTTGTACCGGCACACTCGTTCAAATTTGCGGCGACACTGCAGGCGGCTCAGACGGGTCCCAATCCGGTGCTGATTCGGATTGAAACAATGTCAGGCCACGGATCTTCGAATTTGTCCAAGGCCCTTGATGTGACCGCTGATCAATATGCTTTTGCCTGGTATAACATGGGCGTACTGCCTCCGATTGCCAAGGCAAAGATGTAGCAACTGAGCTAATCTTTCTTCTCGGTCTTGTCCAGGTCAGGCAATACAAAAGCGTCCAGCGGACTTGGTAATTTCATAGTTTCTTCGATGTCTTTTACTGTCCGGGGGCCGAGCACGGACAAATGCTCAAAGCCTCCGCGCGTAACCAGAAAATCGTCTTCAATGCGGACGGCAATGCCCCACCATTTGGGATCGCATGGACTATTTTCCGGAATATAGATGCCTGGCTCGATGGTGATCGCCATGTTTTCTTCGAGTACTTCATACGGCCCCCGATCATGAACGTCAAGGCCGATATGATGACAGCACCCATGTGGATAATAATTGTGCCTTTCCCCAGGTTTGGCAATTCCTAATTCAATCAGACCTTTGTCAATGATCTCTTTGGTGGCCTGATAGATGCTTGTGAAGGATGTTCCCGGCTTGCAGATCTTCATGGCGGCCTCCTGTGCCTTCAAAACAAGCTCGTAGACAAGTTTCTGCTCTTCTGAAAACTTACCGTTCACCGGAATGGTACGCGTGATATCCGCTGTGTATCCATGGAATTCTGCTCCGAGGTCCATAAGTATGAGTTCCTTATTGGTGATTTGCGGCTTATAGTTGTCAATATAGTGCAGGATACACCCGTTGTGACCCGCGCCCACGATACTGGGGTAGCCCATATCTTCAGCCTGGTACTTTTTGAACACATACTGGTGAATACCCTCAATCTCTCGTTCGCTCATTCCAGGGCGAATGGCTTTCATCACTTCAATCTGGGCCTGACAGGAAATCTTTACTGCCTTTCGGATGAGTGAGATCTCTTCCTGAGTTTTGATCCCCCGCAATTGGTCCATGATTGACTCCAGTCCTTGTGTGTCCAGGTTGGTGGGAGGGGGTTCTTTTTGCAGAACCAGATTCCGGGAATCAGGATACTTTATTTTGATTTTGAATTGCCTGATCAGATCAGAGAGATCAGAAGAATCAGAAGCAACATCCCGGACATCGTTCTTGAAATCAAAAAACAGAATTTTGTCAAACTTAGAAAAATCAATTCCATAGCGCGCGAAATCACGGTTGTTAAACGCAGGGCTGATACCAAGCTGTGTTCGCACGCCGTTATCTCCAAGACGCCGGCCGTTCCACATTTCTGCACGAACGTTTCGGGGTTGAACAAAGATGATTTCATTGTAGTTGCCGTTAGAAGCTGGCTGCATGTCTTTGAACACCAGCAGGACCGCATGCGGTTCACGGTAGCCCGTCAAATAGAAGAGATCGGGATCCTGATGGTAGATGAAGTCCACATCATTCGCCCTGTTTCTGACCGGGTTGGCGAAAAAGACTGCGACACTATTGGCGGGGAGTTTTTCCCTGAGTTTTTCGCGTCTTTGCTTGTGGAAAGTATCCTTGAGAAAGTCATTTGGGAGGTCACTGTCTTGTCCAAATGCACGAGCGATAATCCCGAGCAGAAGGAATAGGAACCTGTACTTCATCATGGTGCTTGATTGATTGGTGATTACAAAGAAAGTTTCTTCTTCAGGACGACGAACTCCAGATGCTGTTTAGGAATCCCCCAGCGCTCATCAGGGATGATGAAAGGTTTCCGCTCTCCGGTCAATTGATACCCATGCCTCACATACCAATCAATGAGCGTTTGCCTTACTGAGATGACCGTCATATACATCGTCGAACATTGTTGACTCAAAGCATAATCATCTCCTGCCTGGAGTAGCAATTTGCCAATACCGCTTCCCTGGCTTTCCGGATGGACAGACAACATGCCGAGGTACATCTTTTCTCCTTCCTTCCGTAACTCCACGCAGCCCAAAAGTCTGGACTGATCTTTACATAGCATAATAACTGTGTCTGGCCGCTGCAGGAGTTCCAGAAGGGCAGTCTCATCGATGCGGGTACCATCAAGCAGGTCGGCCTCGGTAGTCCAACCCTTTCTGGAGGATTCTCCCCTGTAAGCAGAGTTTACCAGTGAACTGAGGAGGGGAATGTCATCAAGTGATGCGGGTTGAACAGTGTAACGCATTTTCAAATATACGTCCACCGCCACAAATTCTGCACTATTCTGTACTAACCTACCCTTGCGTTTACCGTTTAATTCCGATTATGGAGGTATATGATCCGAGAACTGACCGCAGGCATGACCTTGATTGGCTACGGCTGATCGCTATTTTTATACTACTCTTTTTTCACACCGGGATGTGGTTCAATCAGTGGTCCTGGCACGTGAAGAACAATGAGACGACGGTGAGTTTTCAGTACTGGATGGTATGGCTTCATTACTGGAGGATGCCTCTGTTGTTGTTCATTTCAGGCGCAGGCACCTACATGGCGCTTGGCAAGCGAACACCCCGGCAGTTCGCGACCGAGCGCTTTCGACGACTATTTATTCCGTTGGTATTTGGAATGTTTGTTGTGGTACCACCTCAAATCTATTACGAGCACATTGCGGACTACGAATCATATGCTGAATTCTATCGGACAGTATTCTCTTTTGTCCCTTACCCAGCGGGCAGCTTCAGTTGGCATCACCTGTGGTTTGTGGCGTATTTGCTTGTCTATTCGCTCATCGCACTTCCCTTCCTCATCTATCTCCGCTCAGCACACTCGCGGGTTTTTCGTCAACGTGTGACAAAACTGTTGTCACACCCGATGGGGATGTTGTGGATACCCTCGGGTATCATATTGTTATCTCAAGTGATCCTGCGACCTTATTTCCCGGAAGAGACACATGATCTGATACATGATGGAGCATTCTTTGTATTCTATTTGAGCTTTTTTGCAGGAGGAATGATCATGTATGCGAGCCCTGCCCTATGGGAATCGGCGGGAAGGCACAGGAAGACACTAGTAGGATTTGCCTTGCTGATCCTGATACCTTTCTATGTTTGCTATTTTTCGTTACGTGGGATAACACAACTGCCACTCACAAAGGAACAGATTGAACTCACATTTGATGTTACAGCAATATTCCTGAGTTGGTTTACTGTGATGGCTGTTATCGGAGTGGGGCAGCATTACCTGAACCGGCCCAAGCCCTGGTTACAGTACGTGAACGAGGGCCTTTATCCGTTCTATATTCTTCACCAGACTGTAATTATTGTAATAGGATATTATATCTGCCAGTTGCCTTGGAGTATCATGTCCAAGTTTTGGGCAATTTCATTCCTTACCCTGTTATGTTGTGTTTCCTTTTTCTGGCTGCTAATCAGACCATTTGCGTTGATGCGCATTCTGTTTGGTTTGAAGCCAAAGGGTAGAACTACCACTTGATTGTTACAGACTGCCCTGCACGTGCCGATACCTTGCGTGATTTCCCGTCATATTGTATTTCGGTAGTTGCATCACGTGGATTCAGGAGCGTCACTTGTTTTAGTTTCCCGTCAGACCAGGAGATGGAGACGGTATACCCGCCGCGGGCCTTCAGTCCCGAAACGGATCCTTCGCGCCAGGCATCGGGCAGGGCCGGAAGAAGTCTTATGCTTTCGAGATCCGATTGCACGAGCATTTCAGCGATTGCTGCTGTGCCACCGAAGTTGCCGTCAATTTGAAAGGGGGGATGTGCGTCAAACAAATTAGGATAAGTACCTCCACCCTGGCTGTATTTCGGACGAACTCCATCCGGCTCGACAAATCGCAGCAACTCCCTAAACATCTTGTAGGCGTGGTTACCATCCCAAAGCCTGGCCCATAAGCTAATGCGCCAGCCTTTCGACCAACCTGTTGTTTCGTCGCCCTTTATTTCCAGCGTTTTACGGCACGCATCTGCCAATGCAGGAGTTGCAGAGGGAGTGATGTGGTGACCCGGGTGTAGCCCAAACAAGTGCGACTGATGACGATGCAGCGGCTCATTGTCATTCCAATCATGGTACCACTCCTGCAATTGTCCTCGTTGTCCAATTTGATAGGGATAAAGCCTTTTTAACGCGGCCTCAATCTCATGGCAGAATGCTGAATCAGTTTTCAACACCTTGTGGGCTTCCAGTATCTGCAGGAACAACTCACGTATCATCGCCATGTCTGCAGTTGATCCATACAGGGTTGCTCCTTTGTACCCGGAGTTCGTTACATAAATATTTTCTGGTGACGTTGAGGGCGCTGTTACCAGATTACCTAGCTTATCACTGGTCAACCACTGCAGACAAAAAGTCGCGGCACCTTTCATAAGTGGCCAGGCCGTTGATCTCAGATACTGCTCGTCCATGGTGAAGGTGTAGTGCTCCCAGAGATGGGTTGCCATCCAGGCACCTCCCATGTTCCAGTTTGCCCAGCTGGGATCTCCTTTGCCGAAATCTCCTACAGGATTGGACATTGCCCAGATGTCGGAATTGTGTGCGAGTGACCAGCCGTCTACGCCATAGAATGTGCGGGCCGTAATACTTCCGGTCTTGGCAACATTTCCAATAAAGCCGAGCAGAGGGAGATGCATTTCTGACAGGTTGGTTGTTTCTGCAGGCCAGTAGTTTTCTTCCAGATTGATGTTGGTGGTGTAGTTGCTGCTCCAGGGTGGGCGCATGTAAGGATTCCAGATACCTTGCAGATTCGCCGGTACGCCGGGTGTTCGTGAGCTGGCAATCAGCAGATAGCGACCGAAATTGAAGTACAGGATTTCCAGGTTTCTGTCCTCCTTGCCTGTCCCATATCTTTGAAGTCTCTGGTCTGTAGGAATTTCTGGTGCGTCGGATTTCCCGAAGCTCAAATGAACTCTATTGAACAGGGGCTGATAGTCTGCGAGGTGATCGTTCAGGATGCGATCATAGCCCTTCAGGAGGGCCGCAGTCAGTTGATCGGAAGCAATTTTTTGATTGTCGAGTCCTTCGGTGGCGGGATTCTTGTCGAAGCCATTGAAACTGGTAGCTACAGAGACATAGATGACAGCTTCCCTGGCACCCATGAGCAAAAGCGTGCTATCAGTTGTTTGCAGCTGACCGCCTTGATGCTGGATGGCAATAGAAGTTGTAAACCGGGTGCCTCGTGCAGGGTCAAAAACAATCGCGTCTTTGATGTCGCCACGGTAGCTCGGTTCAGCATGAATGGGTGCATATCCATTTGCGACGAGACGTCCGCCGGCAATGGAAGTTTGAAAGCGGAGCTCACTGACAAAGCGGAGGGAAAAATTCAATGGACCTTGATGGTCTGAGCTGAGCCGGATGGCAAATATCCGATCCGGATAAGAGATGAGATACTCTCGTTTGAATCGATTTGGTCCCACATTGAATGTGGTATGGGCAAGGGCAGTCTCAAGATCAAGTACACGGGTATACTGAAGGGGCTCCTGCTCCAGGGGAAAGTCAATGAGGAGAGTTCCTAACGGAGCAAATGACTCGGAGAATTTTCCCTGGAGTCTTTTGTTAAGTGAATCAGCGAGGGGGTAGTTTTCTTCAAATAGAGCTTTGCGAATCGCAGGAACATGTTTGTGTGCTTCCGGATTCATGGCAGCATTGACAGGTTCTCCAGACCACAAGGTGGCATCGTTCAAGTAGATCTTTTCCTGTCTGGTGCCACCAAACACGGTTGCTCCAAGCTTCCCGTTTCCCAGTACGATGGCCTCTTCAAAGTGTTTTGCTGGCTGCTGATACCACAACCGGGTTGCTGTCTGGGCCATGCCAGTTGCGATGTCAAAAAAAAAGAGTAGGATAACAGGAATCCAGGAATGCCGCATGTTGATTGAGTCAGGTTAACAAGTTAACCGCTGCGGCAACTTTATCCAATTACTTTTCAATCATATGGCATGGTTTGTAGCCACGCTAAGCATGAAGTCAGTAAGGAAGAAGGAGACTGCCTTGTTCAGATTTTCTCTTGACCGGTCACTCAATCCCAGTCCCAGCCCCCATTGGTGTCCTTCAATGGCGAGCACAAAACCGCGGGTTTGAGCCTGATAAAGGTTGTGAGCAAGGATCATCACTGAATCGGGGTCAAGCTTGTGTGTGGAATAGGACATGGAGGCTGCATTCGAACACTCCCGGAATGAATAGCCCTTTGGCAGCGACTCTACCGAGGCGTCGACGAAGACAACCTGTCCGTAATGACTTGCCAATTCAGCGTCCTCCACCTGAAGCTGGTATCTGTATTCAAATGCGATATCTCCGTTGAGAGAAGAAACGGCATCGAGGAAATTCCAGCCCAGCCCATCATCACTGCGCCCATTATTGCCGATACCAAATACGAGCGTCCTTTCACTATTTGGAATACCGTTCATCTATCAGTTCGTTCTTATGGTTATACAATTCAATGTGTAACGGCATTTGTCCGAGCGCCTGGGTGGCACAACTCAGACACGGATCATAAGCCCGGATAGCAACTTCCACCTGATTGAGCATACCATCCGTGATGGTACCCTTTTGACTGATAACCTCATTGGCAACCCAGCGCACTGCGCGATTCATCGCTTCGTTATTGTGTGTGGTGGAGACGATCAGGTTGCATCGGGTGATCATTCCCTTTTCATCAATCTGGTAATGATGGGTGAGTGTGCCTCGTGGTGCCTCTATGATGCCTATGCCTTCAAGCCGAGGCTCACCTTTTCTGACAAGGTCTGTGCTCAATATTTCGGGATCGTGAAGAAGGTCCCGCATGATTTCCGCGCAGTGCAGCATTTCAATGAGTCGGGCCCAGTGCGAATACATGGTTGAGTTGTTTACCGGGGAGCCGGTAAACTCAAAGTACTCCTTGCGCTCTATTTCTGCCAGGGGTGTTCCAATGCTCTTGCAAACGTTCATCCGCGCCAGGGGCCCAACCCGGTTCCATCCCTTTTCCCGACCAATTTCACGCAGGTACGGGAACTTCATGTAAGACCACCGCTCTACGGCTTCGAGAAAGTATTTTTGGTACAAATCAGTTGAAACGTCAGGCAGGGTAACATTGCCTTCGCTGTCGATTGCGCGCAGAGGCCCGTCATACATTTCCATTTGCCCATTCGGAGTAACCATACCCAGGTGTCCGGAGGGAAATGCAGCAAACGAGTCCATGGTGGTTCTATGCTTGGCGTAGTAATCCTTCAGAAAAGTAATGACACCCTGGGTCCATTCGATCATCGTGTCAATCCCGGGCACATCCTTTCCATGAAGGAAATAATCCCTTTCAGCGGGCTCAAAAGTTTTATGCATGCCACCGGGCACTGCGGCGATTCCATGAATCTTCTTGCCGGCGATTGCCTTGATGATCTCCTGTCCGAATTTGCGCATCAGAATCCCCCTACGGGCCAACTCCTTGTTTTCAACAGCAACGGCGATCACGTTTCGCTTTTCAATAGGAGCATCTGCGCCAAAGAGTAAATCGGGCGATGCCAGGTAGAAAAAGTGAAGCGCGTGGGATTGGAAGATCTGTCCGTAGTGGAGGAGTTTCCTGAGTTTCTGTGCCGCAGGAGACAAATCCTTGGGGTCAACTCCAACGAGCTGGTCTATTGCTTTAGCAGCTGCCAGGTGGTGGCTGACTGGACAAATGCCGCACAGTCGCTGGACAAGCACGGGTGCTTCCCAATACGGGTGCCCCTGAATGAACCTTTCAAATCCGCGGAATTCCACAATATGAAAGAAGGAATCCTCAACTTTTCCGTAGTCGTTCAGGTGAATGGTGACCCGGCCATGGCCTTCCACGCGGGTTACTGGGTCGATCGTTATTTTCTTGCTCATAC
>JAIBBB010000397.1 GCA_019694905.1 Cyclobacteriaceae bacterium | reverse complement strand
GTTCAGGTGCTCCTTGCCAATCTTCTCCCCGATCGTTTTTACGATGCGCTTCCATCCTATCATGGTGCCTATGCCCAATGAAATGGAGATCATCGCAATCACCCAGGTCGGCGAATAGTCAGTGAGTTTCCGGACAGTCTTCATGCCAGCCGCCAGGGTCGCCTTGTCGGTGTCGCTGAACCGAATGTCCTCATCCTTGACGAGACTCTTGATATTCTTGTCCATCAGCATCACATCACGACGAACCACAAATCTTGATTCTTTGGCTATGTCGGTGGTGGTGCTCGCAGTGGCAGTCAACTGACGCAATTGGGTCGTCATACCCAGTGTGGATGACAATTTCTGCCGATCGGGAGCCGACAGGTTGGCAGAATCAATGGACAACAGCACATTTTCAATCTTGACGAGCGGCTCTCTCACCACGCTCACATCCAACCTTGAATCAAGTGCAAAATGGAAAGGCACAATAGCAATCAGTACCAGCATCACTAGTCCCACGCCCTTCTGACCGTCATTGGATCCATGAAAAAAAGACACAAGCGTGCAAGTCACAACGAGTATACCCCGGATCCACAGCGGAGGCGGTGAATTTTTCTTGGGCTCCTTGAACAACTCATCCGCCTGCTGCGTCTTGCGCGTGAGCATGCGAATCAGGAGCATGAGCAATATGGTTAACGTAAATCCTACTGCAGGCGACAAGAGAAGTGACAAGCCAATTTCCTGTGCCTTGCCCCAGTTCACTCCACCCCCTGATCCCGCGGCCTGAGGCAGCAAATAATAAGCAATCCCAACTCCCAGAATGGCCGCCACCAAAGTGTGAGAACTTGAACAAGGAATCCCGTAATACCACGTCAACAAATTCCAGAAGATCGCACTGATCAGCAACGCGCCTATCATGGATAGCCCATGGTATATATTCTGATCAATCAATGACTCGACAGGCAGCAGGTTGACAATACCCATTGCCACGGCGATACCACCATAAAAGACTCCGAAAAAGTTGAATAACCCGGACCAGATAACTGCCGTCCAGGGTTTGAGCGTATTGGTATAGATAACAGTTGCTACTGCATTGGCAGTGTCATGAAAACCGTTGACAAATTCAAAAGAGCACGCAGCGAGAATAAAAACAACGAGCAAAATGGAGTAAGAAATCTCTAGGTCAAACATGGCGCTTGGTTAAGGCAAGATCAAAAGTAACGGGACTATTCCTACCCAATGTTATGCAAATATTAACATTTCCTGAGCCTCGGAATTGGGTTTTATTTGAGAGTGATACTACTGATTTATGACACTGATAATCAAACATATACAAAAGAAACATCCGACTGAGCGGCCTGCGTCCAAATGACTATTTTTGCACCTCACATGAACACGGTCGTTGCCTTTTCCCTCTCAGGTATGGACGTGCGTCTGTTACCCCAAAAGGCGCTGCTGATACCTGACCTGGGCACCCTGCTGATCGCCGATCTTCACCTCGGAAAAGTAAACCATTTCAGAAAGGCAGGTCTACCTGTTCCGGCCGCCGCCAACGAACAGAACTCGGCTCAACTGATCGACCTGATCCGCTCAACCCAGGCGCGAAGAGTGATCTTCCTGGGTGACCTGTTCCACAGTCACTACAACCCGGAATGGGAAGTGCTGGGGCAGATCTGCAATCATTTTTCCGCAGTCAAATTTGAACTGGTGCCCGGCAATCACGACATCATGAGTGAACTTCAGTATGAGCGTCACGGGATCATACTGCAACCCACCATCATGCCACTTGGACCATTTCTGCTGACACATGACGCTCCGGAACCGATGGACGGTGGGTATGTGCTGTCCGGACATGTGCACCCAGGCATCCGGTTACGGGGTCGGGGCAGACAGGCATTGACATTTCCCTGCTTTCACTTTGGAAAGAGGCAAGGACTCTTGCCTTCCTTTGGCGCCTTCACCGGTATGAAAGTGATCCTGCCGGAAAAGGAGGATCAGGTATTTGCCATCGCGAAAGATGAAATCTTCGAGGTGTGAGTTCATCGCCTGCCACCGCCGAGCGTCATTACCCCGATTGAAAACTCCAGTCCGGTGAAATCAATCTTGCCTGTATTGAAGTCCGCTGGAATTGTCATCAAAGTACCTCCCACCACACCTCCGGTGTAGGATCCGCGCACGGGCAGCTTCGCCTGACCTGCCAGATAATTCACTTCGAAGGACAAACCAAACTGCCGGCTGATCTCGACAGTGAGTTCGATGCCGGCCTGCCAGCCATAACCCGGATGATTCGAAAAGGAAAGATCACCATTCGCCACATCCCATCCCTTCCAACTCCGCACTGCCCTGTCCCAGTTGCCGGTGATGAGGTGCTGATTGAACCCATAGAAGCCGAATCCGCCGGCTTTGAGGTCCAGCTGCGCAGATTTCCCTTTCAATTGCAGCACCAGTTCGGCAGGAACAAAGGCTGTGAAGTTGGGTCCCACCATGGAGTGGTCATACTGAAAAGGCAATCCAGTCATACCCATTCCGGTCATTCGATACAGAGTA
>JAIBBB010000177.1 GCA_019694905.1 Cyclobacteriaceae bacterium | reverse complement strand
CTGATTTGCTCAGGAGTAGCCGACTGGTTTAACCCAAGTAGTTGATAGTAATCCACGAAGATGTTAAGGGCTGCTTTACGCGCGCTGCGTCAGAGAATCAGTGAAAGTAAAAGGCAGAAAGCAGAAAGCAGAAGGTAGATCGGTTACGCTGACTCCTGACTCCTGTCTCTAAATTCCTAGTGCTTTACTACGAACGTCAGCACCGGCCGCTTCGAATGACCTGCTACGCCTTCTGCCACACTGCCGGCGAGCACATGGGCAAAACCCGTGCGACCGTGGGTGGCCATCGCGATCAGGTCAGCGCCAATGGTATCGGCGAAGTAGATGATCCCTTCCTCGGTGGAGATGTCGTTGTACACGTTGATGGTGTAGTTCTTCAACTGGAGCTTCTTCGCGAATTTCTCGAGCGCCTCCTTGACCACGCGGTCGCGCTGGAAGTCGCCGGGCGTGTTGACGCGGAGCAGGTGAACGGTGGCGTTGTATTCATGTTGGGCCTTCTTCACAATGCGCGAGAACACTTCCTCATCCTTGGACATGTTGGTAGCGTACACGATGTTCTTAAAGTCCATCGTTGCCGGCTTCTTGTTAATCGTCAGAATCGGGCAATGACTGTGGCGAATTACCTTTTCGGTGTTGGTGCCGATCACCATCTCTTCGATCTTGGTGTGTCCGCGTGTGCCCATCACCACGAGCTCAACCTTGTGGCTGGCGATAATGGTAGTCATGCCGTGGAAAGGGTTACCCATGCGGAGTTCGCCGGTAATTTTTACGTTGCTGTATTTGGGATCCAATACCAGTTTCTCCAGTTGCTTGCGGGCGCGCTTCAACAGCTCAACGGTGAAACGGCGCTCTTCGAAATCAACCGGATGGCCCTGACCGGAAATTGAAAACGAATCTGCCATGGCTTCTTCCACCACATGCAACAACACGATCTCGTAATTCATCCGCTTGGCAACATCAACGGCCGCTTCCAAAGCGGTGATGGAGTCTTTGGAGAAGTCAGTGGGAACAAGAATCTTTTTCATAAATGGTGTTTTGAACGTTAGTAAATGTAACGATTTAACGCGAAAAACGGTAGATCCGATACTGTCCGAATCTACCGTTTTGGTATGGTGTCAGGAATGATTGAAACTACCGCCGCGGTTGACCACCATCATCCGCCGGCGGGGTTACCTATTGCAACACGACTGCACTGACCTGCTTCTGCTTGATCAGCTCATTGAAGCGCGGCAACTGGTCGCTGAAAACCTTGTTCAACTTCTGCAACTGGTCGTCGATCTTGCCGGATACTTCCCGGTAGACATCTTTCACCTGGTTGGTAGGCCGGTCATCGCCGCCATCCACTTCGCCACCCAGCGCCGACAATTTGTTGTTGAGTCGTACAGGATAGTTGAGAGGATCCTGACCACTGCGGTTCTTGGTCTGGTAAAGTTCTTCTTCAATCTTCCGGATCTCGTCGAGGATGGTTTTGGCCATTTCGTTGACGTCCTTGAACTCTTCTTTGCCCTTCATGTTTTCGGTCACCCGGTTGATCTGCTCACGGGCCTGGCGGATGCGTTTGATGCCCTTGTGGGTTTCGGTGAGCTTGTCTCTTACGCCCAGGTGAAACTCAAATTGTTCACGGATGTCCGCGAGCGTGCCAGACGTGCGCGGGTCTTTGAGTATTTCAAATTCGGTTTCCTGTGCCACACCGTTCACGGTGAGTCGTGCGCGATAGGTGCCGGGCACTGCCTTCGGTCCGGTCAATGAACCTGCCCACATAATGAGCCCGTCAAACCCTTCAGCGTTCGCATAGCGCATGTTCCAGTTGTGCTTGTTCATGCCGGGTTTGATCTTCAACTCTTCTTCCTGCGCTTTCTTGTCGGGCTTGGTGGCGAACTTCTTGATGAGTGTGCCACCCTTCTCCAGGATTTCCAGCGACGCTACAGTGCGGGCGGTATCACGGACAAAGAAATGGATATTGACGCCATTGGAATGGTTGCGTCCTTCCGTCTTCGACGGACGGAACGTGCCGCCGTTCATCCGGTAGCTGGCCAGCGGCTTATATAATGTGAAGCTGCTGGCAACCACCTGCTCGTTGAGCTGATGGAGGGGTGTGATGTCGTCGATCAGATAGAAGCCCCGGCCCTGTGTGGCGGCAATCAGGTTGTCGTTCTTCATTGTCAGATCGGTGATGGGCACGGTAGGCATATTCAACTGGAAGGTTTTCCAGGAGGCGCCGTCGTCGAAAGAAATGTACATGCCAGCCTCTGTGCCGGCATACAACAGTCCCGGTCGCTTCGGATCGCAACGGACTACCCTTGTGAAGTGCTGGCCATCGATGCCATCGGTGATCTTCGTCCAGGTCTTGCCGTAGTCTTTCGTCTTGTAGAGATAGGGCGCATAGTCGCCCGACTTATAGCGGGTGGCTGCGATGTAGATGCCACCTTTGACGAACGGATCGAACTCAACGCTGTTGATCATGTTCCACTCCGGCATGCCAGTGGGGGTGATTGCTTCCCATTTTTTGCCGCCGTCGCGGGTGATGTGTACAAGCCCGTCATCGGAGCCGGCCACAATGAGGTCTTTTTCATAGGGCGATTCTGCTACCGCAAAGAGTGTGCAGTAGTACTCCACTGCCGTGTTGTCTTTGGTGATCGGCCCTCCGGAAGGACCCAGTTTGGTGGGGTCGTTGCGGGTGAGGTCGGGGCTGATGATCTCCCAGGTCTGACCGTTGTTGTGGGTGACGTGCAGCACGTTGGATGCCGCGTACAGTTTGGTGGGATCGTGCGGCGAAAAGAAAATCGGGAAGTTCCACTGGAAGCGGTACTTCATTCCTTCTGCGCCGTGGCCCATCGGCAGATCAGGCCAGGCATTGATGCTGCGCTCTTCGCCCGTGCGGTGGTTCTTCCGCACGAGGTAGCCATCGTAGCTGCCACCAAAAACAACGTCATCATCCTTGGGGTCGATGGCGATGTGGCCGCTTTCGCCGCCGGCCGTCGGCTCCCAGTCGCGGGTGCCGATGGAGTAACCATCAGTGCGGTGCAGTACGCGCAGCGTTGTGTTGTCCTGTTGCGCGCCGTAGATCCGGTAAGGGAAATGCTGGTCGGTGGTCACACGGTAGAACTGACCGGTAGGTTGGTTCTCATAGGTGCTCCAGTTGGTGCCGCCATCGAAGGATACTTGCCCGCCGCCGTCGTCGCATATGATCATGCGCTGGTTGTCTTCGGGAGCAATCCACAGATCGTGGTGGTCGCCGTGGTTGGCGTTCATCGCTTCAAAGGTCTTGCCGCCGTCCTTGCTGCGGTGGTACGACACGTTCATCACATACACAATGTCTTCTTCTTTTGTATCGGCAATGATGCGGCTGTAGTACCACGCACGCTGCCGGAGGTTGCGGTCTTCGTTGGTCCGACGCCAGGTGGCACCCGCATCGTCAGAACGGAACACACCGCCATTTTCATTTTCGATGATGGCGTAAACGCGGTTTGAGTTCACCGGCGATACAGACACGCCTGAAACTCCCCAGATGCCTTTCGGCAAGCCTTCATTGCGGGAAATATCTTTCCAGGTATCGCCGCCGTCGGTGCTCTTCCACAACGCAGAGCCTTCGCCACCACTTTCAAGGCTGTAAGGTGTCCGGCGGATTCTCCAGGTGGAAGCATAGAGAATGCGCGGATTGTTGGGATCCATGTTGAGATCAACGGCGCCCGCATCGGGATTGGCAAAAAGGATGCGGGTCCAGTTCTTGCCACCATCAGTGGACCGGTAGATGCCGCGCTCCTGTGTGGGCTTGAACAGGTCGCCAAGTACGGCCGCGTACACCAGGTCCGGGTTCTTGGGGTGGATGCGGATTTTGGGGATGTGCCGTGAGTCCTTCAGGCCGATGGAGGTCCATGTCTTTCCGGCATCAGTTGACTTAAACATGCCATGCCCGGCTGATACGTTGCCACGTACCGTGCCTTCACCGCCGCCGACATAAATGACGTTGGGATCCCACTCACTCACTGCCACAGCGCCAATGCTGCCGCCGAAGAAGCCGTCAGAAATGTTCTCCCAGGTGTTGCCGCCGTCAGTGGTGCGGAATACGCCGCCACCGGTGGATCCAAAATAGTACAGGTTCGGTTTGCCTGCCACACCCGTCACTGCCGCAGCCCGGCCACCCCGATAGGGACCGATGCTACGCCACTCGAGTGCGTTGTACAGCTTTTCATCATAGGTGAGGGTGGCTTTGGCCGGTCCCTTCTTTTGTGCCGGCGCAACGGTACACAGTACGGACAGCGCGGCAACTAACAACAATCGGATTTTCATGGTTTTTGCAACAAGTCATACAAGGTAAAAGGTCCGGCCGCAGTTTCAAATGACTATGTGATAAACGCAAAGGCTGTCCGGTGCGTGGATATTATCGGTAACTTTGTCTTATGGCCCTGCAACTGTCTGAAATCTGGATCTATCCCGTCAAGTCACTGGGCGGCATCCGTCTCAAAGAGGCGAAGGTGCTTGAAAAGGGGTTGCAGTGGGACCGCCGCTATATGCTGATGGACCGCACTGGGCGGTTCATGACCCAACGCGAGCATCACCGCATGAGTCAGTTCCACACGGAATGGCACAATGAAGGATTTCTCATCCGCTACCAGCGCGAATTCCGCCTGTTGCCGTTTGAGCCGACAACGGAAGACACAGTCTCTGCACAGGTGTGGGACGATTCGCTTTACGTGAGAAAGGTGAAGGGCGATTACCACGATTGGTTTTCTGTGCATCTGGGCACCGCCTGTGAGCTTGTTTTTTTTCCGGAATCCAACGAACGACGGGTAGATCCCCGGTATGCAGCAGATGAGACGCATGTGAGCCTCGCCGATGGCTATCCATTTCTGGTGGTAGGACAAGCCTCACTCGACGACCTCAACGCCAGACTCGATCAGCCTGTGCCTATGAATCGCTTCCGGCCCAACCTGGTGTTTACCGGCGGCCAGCCATTCGAAGAAGACACGTGGCAGAATTTTACGATCGGCAGCAATCGCTTCCGCGGTGTAAAACCCTGCGCCCGTTGTGTGCTCACCACCATCGACCAGGAAACTTCGCTCGCCGGCAAGGAACCACTGCGCACACTGGCCGCTTACCGCACGCGCGAGCACAAAGTGTATTTCGGACAAAATGCCATAGCAATAGATCATGAAAAAATCAGTGAAGGAGATGTCGTCGAAGTGGGTTAAGATTGGAGCAATAGCCGTACTTGTTTTCGCTTTCGCCTGTGGAGGAAAGGAAGCGCGCCTACCTATATTCGGTGAGCGTGTGGTGCAGGGTACAGACACAGTTTATCATCAGATCGCGCCGTTTTCTTTTGTGGACCAGGACAGCTCCGTGGTCACCAACGCCACTTTCGCCGGCAAAATCTATGTCGCTGATTTCTTCTTTACGACCTGCCGCACCATCTGCCCGAAGATGAAAACCCAGATGAAGCGCGTGTATGATGCCACCGCTGAACTTCCTGACTTTCTCATCCTCTCACATACCATCGACCCGGAATATGACACGGTGGGCTTGTTGCGCGACTTCGCCAAACGACTCGGCGTGGAAAGCAAGCGGTGGCATTTTGTAACCGGTGTGAAAGATTCGATTTACCGCATCGCACAAACAAGCTATTTCGCCACCGCCATGGAAGACAAGACTGAACCCGACGGCTTCATTCACAGCGGCGCGTTTCTCCTGATAGACAAAGCCGGCCACATCCGCGGTAAATATGACGGAACGCTGAAGGAAGATGTGGACCGGATGCTGATCGACATCAAGCGACTGCGCAAGGAGTATGGCGAATAGACTGTATTGGCTGCTGCCTCTGGCGCTGCTCAGCGCCTGTCAGAATGAGCCCAAGTACACCCAGTACTACAACGAAGGCCAGCAACTCTACGAGAAGCACTGCAGCAACTGCCATCAATCGGAGGGCACGGGTCTTGGCCTTGTCTATCCGCCCCTGGTGAATGCCGACTACATGGATGCGCATGCGGATGAAGTGCTATGCCTCATCCGCTATGGCCGCAAGGGCCCGCTCACCGTCAACGGGAAGGAGTACAATCAGCCGATGCCGGGCGTTCCGCTGCTGACGGACCTGGAAGTAGCAGAGGTTGCCACCTACATCTATAACACCTTCGGCCATGAGAGAGGTATTCAGGATGTGAAAGAGGTGGGAGAGCAGTTGAAGCGCTGCGAAAAATAGGCGCGGAGTCTAAGAGCCGGATTACACCTGAATACCCTTGATTTTTCGATACAGTGAAATCGCATGCTTGTCGGTGAGCCCGGAAACAAAATCAATGACCAGTCGCAGCATGGCGTAGTGATCACCGGACAGCTTGATTTCTTCTGCCATGCCTTCAGGCAGCATCCGTGCGAGATTGTGGTATTTGCGCGGCAGCGACTTGCCCAGCACCACTTCACCTGCCTGACAGAAGGCGTCCAGTAATCCAGGCAATACTTCAAATCCTGCTGTCTCAATTTCTACTACATGTCTTGCCCGGTAGATTTGGCGGACCGATACATCCACGATTCGGCCGAGTGCGTCTTTCCCCGGGCAGCGGTCGGTGAGTGCAATGTCATAGGTGCCGTCCAGCAAATCCTGCTCATGGTCAAGGAAAAGTTGGGCGCACTCGTCGACGAGCTTGCCGATGGCCATCGCGCGCAGCACGCCGATTTTTTCGTCGCGGCTGGCAATGCGGTTAAATTTCTCCAGGTTAAAGGCATCGCCGACGATTGCTACCAGTAGCTCCACGGTGTCGCTCATGCTTACAAGCCCGAGCCGGCAACCATCTTCAAGGTCGATGATCGAGTAGCAGATATCGTCTGCGGCCTCCACCAGGAAAGCCAACGGATGCCGGCGCCATGCGAGCCCGTCGGCGGGGAGGCCCATCTGTGTGGCGATGCTGGCAAAGAGTGGTAGTTCACTCAGGAAGAATCCGAATTTCTTCTGGCTGCGCCGGGCCTTGTTGCGTGCGGGGAAGTGTGCAGGGCAGGGATACTTCGTGAAAGCGCCCAGGGTAGCGTGCGTCAGACGCAGCCCCTGGTATTGTTGTTTGTTGAGAATGCGGAAGCCTTGTGCATTGCCTTCGAAGCGGGTGAGGTCGGCCCACGCTTCTTCACTCACTTGCGACTGGAAGGACAGCCCGTACGGATGGTACCGGAAAAAATCCGAAATCGCCTCTTCACCTGAATGGCCGAAAGGCGGATTACCGAGATCATGCGCCAGCGACGCCGCTGCGACAACAGCGCCGAAGTCGGCGGCAAGCAGTGGCTGGGCGCCTGTGGCCAGCGCGGGCCAGCGCCGAAGGATTTCTTCGCCTACTTTTTTTCCAAGCGATCTCCCAACCGAACTCACCTCAAGGCTGTGTGTAAGCCGTGTATGGACGAAGTCGTGTTCAGGCAACGGATGTACCTGCGTTTTGTCCTGCAGCCGTCGAAAGGGGTGAGAGAAAATGATGCGATCGTAGTCCTGTTCGAAGGCGCTCCGGCTGTGTGTGTGGCTGCCGGCTTTCTGTCCGGCGCGCTCCGGCGAAAGAAGTTGTTGCCAGTTCATGAGATCAATGCCCAAGCATGGACACCACAGTCAAGGCAGCTTCTTCTCCTTTGTTGCCATGCGCCCCACCGGCTCGCGACAGCGCCTGCTTCTTGTCGAGTGTGGTGAGCACGCCGAAGGCTACAGGTTTGGAAGATTTAAGCGACACTCGCATGATGCCGTAGGCTACCGCCTGGCAGATGTAGTCGAAGTGGGCAGTTTCGCCCTGAATCACGCACCCCAGGCAGATCACAGCGTCGACGTCTTTTTTGGACGCCTCCCATTGTGCAGCAAGCGGCAATTCAAAGCTTCCCGGCACCGTGACGCGCTTGATGTGATCTTTAGGCATGCCCAGTTTTCGCAGCGTTTCCCAGGCACCCTCAAACAGGGCCTCGGTGATGTCAGCGTTCCACTCGGCGACCACAATAGAGATGCGGCGCTTCGCCAGCCCAGGTTTTGTTTTGCGATTGTCGGACAGTGCAGTGTGTGTTCCAGCCATAGGATAGCAATTAAAAAGGGACAGTCTCCTGTCCCTTGCAAGCTACAATAAAATTGTCTCAGGAATTCTTTTCGAGCCGTGCCTTGTAACGCTTCGCGTTCTGCACTTCACTGGAATCGAAATACTCGTCGATCACGCGCTGATAGGTCTTGATGGCTTTGTCAGATTGCTCCAGTTTTTCATAAGCCAGGGCGAGCTTCATCAGGTAGATCGGAGAGAAGAACTTGTTGGGTTTGTAGTCGGCTGCCTTGCTGTAATACCTGGCGGCCTCATCATATTTCTTCTGCTCCATGTTGGCGTCGCCAATCAGGCTGTAGGCGCGCGCCTGTACCAGCAGGTCACTCGATGAAAAGTCTTCCAGGTAGAGACGGGCCAGTTCGTAGTTG
>JAIBBB010000396.1 GCA_019694905.1 Cyclobacteriaceae bacterium | reverse complement strand
TACCTATAGACACTGATATTCCGATGGCTGTATTGACCAGCGGCGGAAGTGCCTCAGCGGCAGAGATTGTTGCGGGCGCGTTGCAGGATTATGACAGAGCAGTGTTGGTAGGGCAACGGACTTTCGGCAAAGGCCTTGTGCAAACAACCCGGCAGCTGGGCAGCTTCAATGCACACCTTAAAGTGACCACAGCGAGATATTACATACCGTCAGGCCGTTGTATCCAGGCACTTGACTATAGCCATCGCAAAAGTGATGGAACAGTTGAGCGCTTTGCCGATTCGGTTCGCTCAGCGTTTAAGACAATAAGAGGCAGAACTGTATATGACGGTGGGGGGCTTGAGCCTGATATTAAAGTTGGCCAGCAAGAGGTTGGTTCATTGCTGGAGCAATTATTCGAATCAGGCCTTGTCTTTGAATATGCCAGCCTGTATGTCGCCACCCATAGTTTTCCTACGACCCTTTCCAGTTGGCACCTCAGTGATCAGGACTACCAGTCTTTTATTGACTGGACCAGAACACAATCTTTTGTATACACGAGTGAGATAGAAGCCGAGGCGAAGAAACTGGAAGAAGCAATTGAGCAGGAAGGTTACCGGTCAGAACTGGAGCATTCACTCACCTTGGTGAAGTCGAAAATTGCTCAAGACCGGTCGACAGAATTTGAACGGTTCAAGTCACAAATTGTACTGGGGCTGGAGGAAGAGATTGCTTTTCACCATTCTTTGAATGCAGGTCAGGTAGAGGTTTCATCTGGCCGCGACCCCGAGATTCTGGCGGCACGCAAAATACTGGCTGACCAGGATGCCTATAGAAAACTATTGGCTGTCCACTGATGTCACTTATTCTCAGTCTCGAGACATCCGGCTCTCAGTGTTCTGTTGCGCTGCACAGCAAGGGACAACTCGTCATTTCCGAGCTTGAAACGGCTTCCCAGCAGGCGTCCGTTCGTCTTACCCCAATGATTGAAAAGCTCATCAAGACAAGCGGTGTGAGCCCTTCAGAATTGAGTGCCATAGCTGTTTCAGGAGGACCTGGATCTTATACCGGCCTTCGAATAGGGGTATCGACTGCGAAAGGCCTTTGCTACGGGCTTGGACTTCCCCTGATCGCGCTCAACAGTCTGAGTGTATTGACCCAATCAGTGCGGAAAGACAATCCGGAAGGTCACTGGCTTTGCCCCATGTCCGACGCCCGCCGCATGGAAGTTTATTGTCAGATAAGTGATGGTGACAGTGAGATTCTGCCCACGCGGGCTGTAGTGATCGATGAGTTATCCTTCAGGGATATGTTGGAACGTCACGAAATCCTCTTCTTTGGGGATGGATCGGACAAGTGCAGAGGAGTGATTCGACACCCCGGGGCGCATTTCCGGACCGGTATATTGCCTACTGCAGCAGACATGGGAATACTTGCGCATGAGCGTTGGCTTCGCCAAGAAACAGTAGACCTTGTGGAATACGAACCATTCTACCTCAAGGAGTTTCACACGCGTTTGATGGGATGACCAGCCCCTGAATTTTACCTATCTTGGTAGCGCAATGGGTATTGATCAGATAAAAGATTCTATTCTCCGGTTTCTCAAGCTTGACGGCATATTGAAGAGTGCCACTGGCTATCTGGAGGCAAGGGTAGAATTGCTCAAGCTGGAGATTAGAGAAGATGTGGCGAAGGCACTTGCCAGAATGATGGTTTACGCCGTCATGCTATTTGCCGGTACGCTGGTGGTTGTTTTTTTTAGCATTGGTGTGGCTCAGTTTATCAATGGGCAACTGGCATCCTCGTACGCTGGTTACCTGGTTGTTTCCGGATTTTATCTGGTGCTACTACTTGGCATCTATCTTCTCAGGACCCGTTTGTATATCCGCATGGAGCGGCATTTCATCGATCTTTCAAAACATAAAGACCAATAATTGTGGAACTACTGGAAACGCAGGATCCTGAGCGCAGAAGACTCATGGAGGAGGCCAACCGGCACAAGCAGAATCTTGAAGGCGAATTGAGTCTTGTCAGTGACAGGACTCAGAAAATTGTTACCAATGCGTTGATCATTGGTGGTGCCCTAGCGCTTTCATATCTGCTGGTCAATCAACTTTCAAAGACCAAAAAGAAGAAGCGGAAAGCCAGGGCGATGTTGACAGTTGCCTCTGCTCCGACACCGGTTGCTGAAAGTCAGGAGGAGGATGAAGAACCCTCAGTACTGGCGCAAATTGGCGACCGGGTTGTATCTCAGGCTACACTGGTGCTTCTCGATATAGCACGTAGCAAGCTCATGGAGTATTTGGAGGCCCGAAACAACAAGAAAGATGAACATTCTTGAAACACTCCTGGCAAAACGCGCGAATGGGCACAAGTCAATTGCGATCCTGATTGACCCTGACAAGGCGGAGGATGACGCACGGCTTCACTCGCTCTTACGGCTTGCAGCAGAGAACTGTGTGGATTTTGTTTTTGTTGGGGGCAGTTTGATTACATCGGGTAATATCTCCATGTTGATCGGCCGCATCAGAAAAGAGACAGCCATCCCCATCGTACTTTTTCCGGGAGGATACC
>JAIBBB010000176.1 GCA_019694905.1 Cyclobacteriaceae bacterium | reverse complement strand
GCCCAGAATCGAACTGGGATCAAAAGTTTAGGAAACTTCTATTCTATCCGTTGAACTACGGGACCATACACGTTCAGCACCGGCACCTGCTGCCGGCTGCCCAAACGGGCACGCAAATTAGGAAAAATTCACGCTCGGGAAGAAAGGCCGCCAATTTGCCTCCAACAAGACAGCCATCCCCCCTGCTCATCGTCCTTCAGGCTTTCCGCCAAGAATCCTATCTTTATTGTTTATGAAGCTCCGCACCCTCCGGAATCTCATCCTCCCCGCCTGCCTGTGCCTTTCATTGGCAGCCCAGGGCCAGATCGTCATCAATGAAGTCTCCGCCGCCAACGGCGACCAGCAATATGACCCCACCTTCTACAACTTTGGCTCCTGGGTGGAGCTCTATAATACAAGCAAGTCCGACGTCAATATCAGCTCCTGGTTTATCTCCGATGACCCGTCCCAACCCCAGCGCTGGAGGTTGCCCCCGGAATCTATCGTACCCGGTCACGGTTATCTCCTCGTATGGTGCGATGGCGAAAGCAGCGGCATCCACACCAATTTTTCCCTGAGCCCCGACGGTGAGTGGGTCGTGCTCACCAATAATCTGGGCGAGCGCATGGATCAAATGCAGTTCCCGTCACACCCGGTCAACGCCTCCTTCGGACGAATCTCCGACGGCGGCTTGTCCATTGGCTTCCTGGCGGAAGCCACACCCCTCGCAGCCAATCCAACCTCAGCAGCAGGACCGGCCATCGACAAGGTAACCTTCAGCCAGCCCAGCGGTCGCTACAACAGCCTACTCTCTATCACACTCTCATCCAATGAGTCCGCCGCCACCATCCATTACACCGTTGACGGCTCTGAACCTACCTCACACTCCACCACCTACACATCACCTGTCCCCGTCAACAGCACCACCGTGGTGAAGGCCAAGGCTTATGTCCCCGGCAGGCTGCCATCCAAGACAGCCATTGCCACGTACTTCATTGCTGAACACACCTTCACCATTCCGGTGGTTTCCATCAGCACCAACCCTGACTACCTGTGGAACACCCGCATCGGCATTTACGTCGACGGCACCAATGGCGTGCCCGGCAACTGCCAGGGCGATCCAAAAAATTTCAATCAGCCATGGGACCGCCATGCCTTCTTCGAATACTACCTGCCGTCCGGCGAACGGCGCATCGGACAAGCAATCGACTTGCGCATCGGCGGCGCCTGCAGCAGAGGATTTCCTCAAAAATCCCTCGTCGTACGGGCCCGCAAGAAATATGGAAAGAACACGCTGGGTGAACCTTTCTTCCAGTCAAAGGACATCCGGCAATACGGCTCCCTCATGTTGCGCAATTCCGGCAACGACTTCAACAACACCAGCATGCGCGATGCACTGATGCAGGTGATCCCTGTTGGTGAAATGGACATCGACTACATGGCCTACCAGCCATCAGTACTGTACCTCAACGGACAGTACTGGGGCATCCAGAGTTTGCGCGAAAAGATTGATGGCGACTTCATCGAAGCAAACTACGGCGTCCCCAAAGAAGACATTGACCTCATCGAAAGCTGGGGAAATCCTATTGAAGGTACCACCGAAAGCTGGTACGCCTATCTGGACGGACTGCGGTCCATGAACCTCACCAACTCCACCAGCTTTGGTTACATCGACAGCCATATCGATGTGCAGGAATACATCAACTACCTCGTTTCCGAGATCTATTATGCCAACTGGGACTGGCCGGGCAACAACGTTAAGTTCTGGCGCCAGCGCTCCACCAACGGCAAGTTCCGGTGGATCCTGTGGGACACAGATTTCGGGTTCGACATTTTCGCGCAAGGCTACGCCACACACCCCACGCTCAACTTTGCTACTGACCCTGCAAGCGGGGTGGACTGGCCCAACCCGCCATGGTCAACTGAACACATCAGACTCGTACTGCAAAATCCTGTTTTCAGAAATCGCTTCATTCAGACTTTCAACACCGCGCTGCAGACAGTCTTCAAACCTGAGCGGGTGATCCGGAAGATCGACAGTCTCGCGTCGCAGATAGCCGCAGAAATGCCCTATCACAAAGCAAGGTGGGGCGGCAGCAACCAGGATTGGCTCAACGAGATCCAGCGCCTCCGCGACTTCGCCACGCAGCGCAATGTATTCATGCAGCAGCATCTGCACGACTTCTTCTCCCTGGGATCGACGGTAGCCGTTACCACCCAGGTTCCAGACCACCACGGTAGCATACTCCTCAATGGTGCCAAAGTCACCAATGGAACTGTTTCCGGTGTGGCCGGTGGGACCGTCCAGGCCGAGGCCGTTCCCAAGCCCGGCTACCAGTTTGCAGGATGGGAAGTGTCCCAACAAAAATTTGTGGCCTTCACTCCCATTGCTGCCGGCGCTTCGTGGAAATATTTTGATGGTGGCCAGCTGCCCGCCGCTGACTGGTTCACCACATCTTTCGATGACACCAGCTGGAACAGCGGCGCGGCTGAACTTGGCTATGGCGACGGCGACGAAAAAACTGTTGTCAACTTTGGCCCTGACGCCAACAACAAATTTCCTACGACTTACTTCCGCTATTCATTTGATGTGTCGGACACCACTGGCTTCATTGATCTCACCGCCAATCTTCGTTATGATGATGGCGCCGCTGTGTATCTCAATGGCACAGAAGTCTTCAGAGAAAATCTTCCTGCCGGCACATTGGATTATTCAACCTACGCACTCACAACTGTTTCTGACGAAACCGCCTGGCATTCCTTCAACATTCCGAAAGGTTTGCTGGTCCCCGGCAACAATACCATCGCCATCGAAATCCATCAGGTAAACGGCTCCAGCAGCGACATCAGTATGGACTTCTCCCTGCAAGGCGGCTCACTGTCAGACCTGCAACAATACACTTTCGATGGTTCGCTCTTTTCTGACACACTTACATCTGACTTGCAACTCATCGCGCACTTCACAGCTGTGAAACCCGTCAGTGGGCTCTACATCAATGAAGTTTCAGCAAACCCAAGTACTGAACTGGACGAGCAGGGTGAAGCAGAAGATTGGATTGAGTTGGTGAACCTGGGCGCCGACACAGTTTCGCTGGATGGTCTGTACATGACTGACAACCTCAGTGCACCTTACAAGCACAGATTCCGCGCCACCCATGGGCAATCATTGAGAATTCCTCCGGGTGGCTTCCACCTCCTGTGGGCCGATGAAGGTGTGACGTACGGCCCCTCACATGTTCGTTTCAAGTTGTCAGCCGACGGAGAAGAAGTGGGACTCTTCCAGGTGGTGGGAGATCTGACCACGCAGCTCGACGGCGTCACCTTCGGTGCTCAGCCGATCGCCAGCAGTTTCAGCAGGATACCCGATGGCACGGGTCCATGGGAACTGACCGCCCTGATGACACCAAGAGCATCCAATGCACTTCAGGTTGTAACGGGGCTGGAACCTACCCGCATACCGGATTCACCGGAGGCTTTTCCCAATCCCACAACGGGTGAGATTTCCATCTACGCCGGAGAGCCTATTGGCTCATTTCAGTTGACGGATATGCTCGGCCATTCGCTGCTGACCGGTGATAACGCACAGGACACCACGCTTCATCTTTCATTGTCAAACCTGAGCGACGGCCTCTTTGTTGTGCACCTTGACTGTGGTGGCAAGCACCATGCTGTGCGCGTGCTCCTGCGCCGGTAAGCAACCCTGATTTCAATCAGCAACCTCCGTGACCTCCGGATAGTCCGCCGGTGCCGGAGGTGTCTAATTTTATGCAGGCTGGCACTATTTCCTGCCAGTTGGAAAGCAGGTCATGCAATCGTTAGCGACCATCACAGCAGCAGGCACCATCACCCGGGTTGAGGGTGACAGCTGTTGGGTGAAGCTTCATCAGGAAGGTGGTTGCTCAACGTGTGGCAATGGCTCCTGCTTCTCCGCCGACAGAGGCGAGAAGTTGGTGAAAGCCTCCATGAATGGCGTATCCTTGAAATCAGGCGACGTTGTTCACCTTCACATTCTCAGGCAATCCGCGGAGCTCGGCATCTGGGTGCTGTACGGCATACCCATTGCCTTGCTGTTGCTCATGCTGTTCACACTGCATGCCCTCGGATACACGGATGGTGTAGCGGGCATCGCTTCGCTTCTGGTACTCATTCCTTACTATTTGTTGGTGCGCCTGGCACGGCCGTGGCTGCGCACCCAATGCAACATTACTGTAAGCTTATGAACGACATCGTACTGTATTCCGTCATCAGTCTCACCGCCATCGGCGTGGTGTCTGCCGTGGTGCTCTATGTGGTGTCACAGAAATTTCATGTGCACGAGGACGAGCGCATCGCCCAGGTGGAGAGTGTGCTGCCGAACACGAACTGTGGTGGCTGCGGCAAGCCGGGTTGCCATGCGTTTGCGTTGGCCGTCGTGGAGACCGGCGATCTCCAGGCCCTGCACTGTCCGGTAGGCGGCAATGCCGTCATGAAACAGGTGGCAGGTATCATGGGTGTGCAGGCTGTGGAGAAAGATCCCTACATCGCAGTGGTACGCTGCTCCGGTTCCTTCGAGTACCGCAAGAAAACCAACGTCTACGACGGCGCTGCCTCCTGCGCCATCGCCGCACAACTCTACAGCGGTGACACCGGCTGCGCCTATGGCTGCCTTGGCATGGGCGACTGTGTGGCGGTGTGTGATTTCGGCGCTATGTACATGGATGAAAAGACAGGGCTGCCCGTGATTGTGGAAGACAAGTGTACAGCCTGCAACGCCTGCGTGAAAGAGTGCCCTAAAGACATCCTGGAACTTTGGCCCAAAGGCAAGAAAAGCCAACGCGTGTACGTTGCGTGTCTCAATGAGGAAAAAGGAAGCACCGCCCGCAAGGAATGCGCCGTGGCCTGCTCCGGCTGCGCAAAATGTCTCGAAGCATGTCGCTATGACGCCATCACACTTGTCAACAACCTCGCCGACATCGACGCCGACAAATGCAAGCTCTGCATGGAATGCATCGAAGCCTGTGATGTACGCAACATCATCGCCACCCATACAACGCCCGACAAGATTGCGCAGGCCACCGAACACCGGCTGAAGCGCGAAGAGCGGGAGAAGAAGAAAAAACAGGAAGAGAAAGAAAAACTTGCTAACGAAACAAACCATGGGACTACGGCATAAACTCAGCACCTTCCGGATCGGTGGTGTCCATCCTCCGGAACAGAAGCTTTCGGCGATGGTACCCATCGCACCACTGCCCCTGCCGCGCATGGTCACCATCCCGATTGTACAACACATCGGCAAGCCGGCACGCATCACCGTGCAACGCGGTGATTCTGTCAAGACCGGTCAGGTCATCGCCACCCACGATGGCTTTGTATCGTCCAACATACACGCCTCTGTGTCTGGCAAGGTGGGCATCATTGAAGAGACGATGGACAGCACCGGCTTCAAACACATCGCTGTGAACATCCGCGTGAAAGGGGACGAGTGGGACGAATCGATTGACCGGAGTGACACGCTGATAACAGAAATTACCTGTGAACCAAAGGAAATCGTTGAGCGCATTCTCGCCGCTGGCATTGTGGGCATGGGCGGCGCCGCCTTCCCCTCACACGTCAAACTGACGATCCCTGAAGGCAAACACGTGGACACATTGCTCATCAACGGCGTTGAATGTGAACCCTACCTCACCGCCGATCATCGGATAATGCTGGAGAAACCCAATGAAATCCTGGTGGGTATCCGAATCCTGATGAAAGCACTCGGCGTGCCGCGCGCCATCATCGGCATTGAAGACAACAAGCATGACGCCATCGAATTGTTTGAAAAGTTGCTCGGTGGTCAGACTGCCATCAGCGTGGCTGCACTGAAGGTGCAGTATCCACAGGGGGGCGAGAAGCAACTGATCCAGGCTGTGTTGAACAGGGAAGTTCCTTCCGGCGGACTACCCGCCGATGTAGGCGTGATCGTCCACAACGTTGCCACCACTTTTGCTGTGTATGAAGCTGTGCAAAAGCGCAAGCCCCTGATTGAGCGCGTGGTCACCGTCACCGGCAAAGACGTCAAGACCCCATCGAATTTCCTGGTGCGCATCGGCACGCCGGTCATTGACCTGCTCAACGCAGCCGGTGGTGTGCCGGAAGACGCCGGAAAGATTATCTCCGGTGGACCGATGATGGGCAAGGCCATTGCGGACCTGGAAGTACCCATAGCCAAAGGCACGTCTGGCATTCTTGTGATCCCGGAAGAAGAAGCGAAGCGCACCGAGTCGTACAACTGCGTACGCTGCGGAAAATGCATTGAGGCTTGTCCGATGGGATTGGAACCTTACTACCTGCTCCTGCTGGGCCGCAAAGGAAGTCCCGAAAAAGCAGAAGCCGAACACATCCTCGACTGTATCGAATGCGGATCCTGCTCCTTCGTCTGTCCTTCGAACCGACCGATTCTCGACTACATCCGGCTCGGCAAAGCAGAAGTCCGTCAATCCAAAGCTCCCAAAGTATGAGTGAACGTCTGCTGACCATCTCGCCTTCGCCGCACATCCACAGCCCACTGACGGTGCCGCAGATCATGCGGGTGGTGATCCTCGCCATGGTGCCCGCCCTGCTCTTCGCCACGTGGCAATTCGGCCTCGGCGCAATCTACGTAAGCAGCCTGGCGGTGATCTTCTGTGTGCTGAGTGAATATGTCATCGTCAAATATCTGTTTCGCAAGTCCACCACCATCGGCGACGGGTCGGCCATCATCACAGGACTGCTGCTCGCCTTCAACGTACCCAGCAATCTGCCCTGGTATATCATCCTCATCGGCAGTGTCGCTTCCGTTGGGCTCGCCAAATGGACTTACGGCGGACTCGGGAACAATCCATTCAATCCGGCCCTGGTAGGGCGCGTGTTCCTGCTCATCTCCTTCCCCGTACAGATGACGAGCTGGCCGGAGGCCCATCCGGTGTGGACACTTGATGGCGCCACAATGGCCACCCCGCTCGGTCTGTTGAAAGAAGGTTTGCGCGCCGGTCGCACAGTTCCTGACATCATGGGTGAACTTCCCTCGCTGACGGATTTCATTCTCGGGCTGCGTGCAGGTTCACTCGGAGAAACATCCGGCCTGGCGCTGCTGCTGGGCATGGCCTACATGCTTTATAAAAAAGTAATTACGTGGCACACACCCGTGTCGATGATGCTCGGTGTTGTGCTGTTGTCGGGCGCCTGCTGGTTGTATGACCCCACCCACTTTGCGCATCCCTTGTTCCACCTGCTCACCGGCGGCGTGCTGCTGGGCGCCATCTTCATGGCCACCGACTACGTGACCTCTCCTGTCACACAACGCGGCATGCTGTTGTACGGATTCTGCATCGGCATCCTCACCGTGCTCATCCGGTTGTTCGGCAGCTACCCTGAAGGTGTGTCATTTGCGATCCTCATCATGAACGCCTTTGTGCCGATGATCAACAAGTATGTGAAACCACCGCGTTACGGTGCAAAGCCTTCCACTCAAAAGCATTGAACCATGGCACTACCTTCCACCTTCCGGAACATGCTGATCGTCCTCACCGTTGTGTCGCTGACGTCGTCGCTGGCATTGGGCCTGGTGTATGAGTACACGAAAGGTCCCATCGCAGCAGCGCGCCTCGCGAAGCAGGTCAAAGCTGTCGACGAGGTCGTCCCTCCCTACAACAACAACCCGGTACAGGAAAAATTCAAGGCCGCTGTCCCCGGCACCAGCGATAGCCTGGAGTGCTTCCCCGCCCGCCAGGACAGCGTACTGACCGGCATGGCCATCCGCACTTTCTCTTCGAAAGGCTACAGCGGTGAAATCTGGCTGATGGCTGGATTTGAAAAAGATGGCACCATCCGCAACCTCATTGTCACCGATCACAAGGAAACGCCTGGTTTGGGGTCCAAGATGACCGAGCCGCGCTTCCTCCAGCAGTTCCTCGGGAAAAACCCGGCAACCTTCACACTTAAAGTAAAGAAAGATGGCGGTGCTGTAGACGGCATCACCGGCGCCACCATCAGCTCACGCGCCTTCTGTCAGGCCGTACAAGTGGCATACGAAACCTATCAACAGCAATCACATGGATCAAGGCCTTAACATGCGCGACAATTTCTTGAAGGGATTGTTCACCGAAAACCCGGTCTTCACCCTCCTGCTGGGATGCTGTCCCACACTGGGTGTCACCTCCTCAGCCTCTAATGGCGTTGGGATGGGGCTGGCGACAGCGTTCGTCATCGTGATGTCGAACCTGGTCATTTCGCTCGTCCGCAACATCATTCCCGACAAAGTGCGGATCCCCGCCTTCATCGTCATTATCGCCGCCTTCGTGACGGTGGTGCAACTGCTCATGGAAGCGTACGTGCCGGCACTCTTCGAACAACTCGGCTTGTTCATCCCGCTCATTGTGGTGAACTGCATTGTCCTCGGACGTGCGGAAGCATTTGCCTGCCGCTATTCACCCTGGGCAAGTGTGATCGACGGACTCGGGATGGGTTTTGGCTTCACACTGGCACTGCTGCTGCTTGGCTCCGTGCGCGACCTCATCGGAAGTCTCTCCT
>JAIBBB010000395.1 GCA_019694905.1 Cyclobacteriaceae bacterium | reverse complement strand
AGGTTGTGCACAATTCAATTGGAAGCAGCGTGCCAGGGCTCATTTTACCCCTGTAAGCGGCAGTCAGCACGGTCAGCAGGAAGATCACCGCACTCACTATGTGCAGACCGTGGAGGCCCGTCAGGATGTACAGAAACGAACCTGAAGGATTGCCGACGAGATGCACACTGTGCCCCACCAGGTCGGCCCAGGCCATGAACTGACCCACCAGGAAAACCAGGCCCAGCACAGCGGTAAAAGTGATCATGAACCTGAGCCGTTCGGCATTGCCCGCCTTAGCGGCAAAATACGCCAGTTGCATGGTGACGGATGAGATGATAATGACGAAACTGGTGATATAGAACAACCGCGGCAGCTCAAAGTACAGCCAATTGCCCTCCGCCTGTCTCACAATATAGGCGGACGTCAGTGAGGCAAATAGCATTACCACGGTGGACAGGAACAGCCACATCGCGAAGCGCTTCGGGTTCATCGAGAGGGGCTGCCTGGGCTCCTCAACAAGACGCATTCCTTCTACTGCATTACTCATAACTTCTGCTACACTTTATCCAACAAATACGCAATCTGAACAATCGGGAGATACAAGAATGATCCAAACATGATGCGGAGTGCCGATTGGTGGCTCCCCGTCTTCATCAATGAAAATGTCTGTGAAAGAAATGCAACGCCACACAGGGTGACGATGACTGCGGAATTAATTCCGGTTATTCTGAACCACGCTGGCAACAACCCAAGCGGGAGCAGAAACAGCGTGTACGTCATGATCTGAATGGCGGTGTTGTGGTCTTTTCCACCACCGGAAGGGAGCAGTTTGAATCCCGCCTTTTTGTAGTCGTCGTCAGACACCCACGCAATCGCCCAGAAATGCGGAAACTGCCAGATGAACTGAATTCCGAAAATTATCAGTGCTTCATAGGTAATGGTGCCGGTCATCGCCACCCATCCGAGCAAAGGCGGCAGTGCACCCGGGATGGCACCCACAAACACTGCTACCGGACCAACGCGCTTGAGGGGCGTGTACAGAAAACTGTACAACAGCATGGACACCAGCGACAGCAAAGTGGTCAAAGGATTGGTAAACAAACCGAGCAGCGTCATGCTTATGACGAAGCAGACCAATGCAAAAATGGTTGCTTCGCTCACAGACACGCGGCCGGTGGGAATGGGACGCTGACGCGTTCTGGTCATGAGTGCATCCAGGTCCCGCTCCATGATCTGATTGATGCACACGGAGGCACCCGAAAGCAGGAAGCCACCCAATGTCACCATCGACAATTTAAACCAGTCGAAGTGGCCCTTGCTGGCCAGGGCAAAACCAAAGGCACAAGAGAACGCCACCAGCATGGACAGCCGGGGCTTGAGCAGTTCTACGAAGGCACGTACGCGCGCTCCTGTTGCAAGTTCCTGTCCTATGGATGCCTGTTCAATCATACTGCTTTAACCAGCTACAACCTGTTTTGTTCCGCCCTTCAGCAGTATTGCAGACACCCATCCAATCAGGAGCGTCGACAACAGCAAGTGAAGGGGTTGAAGAAAAGCGGGCATGCCTGCGTAGGCCATGCCGGTGCCTGTCAACAAGGACAGCAAAAGTACAACTAATATCCCGGTGCCTAAAGACTGCACCGGCGCGATTTTGCGCATTTTCCAGCCTGTCCAACCCACCACGATGAGCAGCAGCCAGGAAAAGGAACGGTGTATCAGAAAGCGGATGCCCAACCCGTCTATCCATTGCTCTCTGGGCAGCGATCGCGCAATGGCGTCCACTTCTTCACGAACCCGTGTACCCAGAAACAACTGGATCAGCGCCACTGCAAGGCTGCTCCACAGGAGCCATTTGTCAGCACCTTGAAGTTCAACAGCCATGCCCCCTGAGCGCTGGTGCAGCCACACCAGCAACCAGATCAGTACAATGGCCAGCACCATATGAATGGTAATCGTCCATGGCGTCAGGTTTGTCGACACAACAATGGATCCAAGCCACCCTTGAAACAGCACCACCGCGAGGATGGCGAGTGAGCCCGTAAAGAAGATCGCCTGGTCCTTCCTCGCCCGGAACCCGGCGATCACCAACGCGATGATGAACAAACCGATGATCACACCGACAAGCCTGTTGATGTATTCGGTCCACGTCTTCCGGGCATTGAAGTCCTCTTCCTCCAGGATTCGTTTGTCGGAGAGAATCTCGTTGGCCGTCGACTGCATGCCGATAGACGCCAGCAGTTTCGCGAACCGCTGATTCTTGCGCTCGCGCGCCTGTGCATAGATTTCTTTGTAGTTGGTCGGGAGTTCAGAAACGCTCGTCGGCGGAACATAGGCTCCAAAGCACTTCGGCCAGTCGGGACATCCCATGCCTGAACCGGTGCTGCGGACAATGCCTCCGACCAGAATTAAAACATAAACGGCAACCAGCGTTGACAAACAAAGTTTGTGAAAGCGCCTGGTTGCCGTCTGTGTCAAGAGGGCTTACCGGTTAGTGGTCGCCTAGCTCAAGCTTGATCTTCTCGTTCTCGTGCGGGAGGTTCGACTCCGGCGTTTCAGAGAACGGAATATGCTGCGGGATAAAGTCT
>JAIBBB010000175.1 GCA_019694905.1 Cyclobacteriaceae bacterium | reverse complement strand
TGTTTCGGTTCATTCAGCAGCCGGTAACGCGGATGCAAGTCCGGCCGCACCTGCGCTTCGTATGGTTCGGGCGAATTGTTGTCGATGAGCAACAACTCCCAGCGGTCGACTGGAAAAGTCTGCTGTCGCAAGCCCTCCATCACCCGGGCCAGATAGTCCAGGCGGGGTCGGTAAGCAGCGATGGCGACCGTGATATCCATCGACAGATCAGAACAGCGTATAGATCAGCGAGGACAATGCAGAGCTGGCGGTGAGCACCAGCAGGGCACCGATGATGAGAAGAGCAACGATTACCGGCGCGAGCCAGAACTTCTTGCGTTGCCAGAGGAATTGGAATAATTCGCGCATGCTACATTCTTAAAATTGGCGGTCCAGATCCTGCGGACCGAATTGTTTATTGACCTGGATCCACGCTGTGTCGGTGGCCGGCGCTGCCTTCTTTCCTGCCAATCTGCGCAGGGCACTCAGCGGCGTAAGCAAAACAAAGAAGACCGCCCCGAGCAGGATCTTGTTGGTGACAAAACCCATCACGTGACCGATGCGAAACCACAGCCACGTCACGGGGGTGAGCAGCCGGGGCCACACGGCCGCCACGGCCGTTACGCCGGTGAGCACCATGAACAACACACGCACGTTGGGATTGCCGCTGATCCAGTAGATAAGGCTGATGCCGAGTGCGAGCACTACGGTTACTTCGAGGGTTCGGGTCTTGTCGTATTTCATGGGCATCTAGTCAAGAACAAATTCCTTCTTCCAGGTGTCATCATCCTTCCACGCCGGTTGTTCGGTCTTGGCAAAAATGTGGTGGTCGATGACGAGGTAGTCGATGTTGCTGCGCATGAAGCAGCGGTATGCGTCTTCTGCTGTCGAGACAATGGGTTCGCCGCGGACGTTAAACGAGGTATTGACGAGCACGCCGCAACCGGTGAGTTTTTCGAAGGCCGACACAAGTTTGTGGAGTCGCGGGTTCCGCTGCTGGTCCACCGTCTGCAGCCGGGCTGAATAGTCCACGTGCGTGATGGAAGGCAGTGTGCTGCGCACTTCGTTGATGGCATCGAGGGATTCAAAACGGAGGCGAGGTTCACCGAGGCGCAGGTCGGCCCGCACCGGAGCCACCATCAGCATGTATGGGCTGTCGCCGGTAAATTCAAAATAGTCCTGCACGCGTTCCGCGAGTACGATAGGTGCAAAGGGGCGGAATGATTCCCTGAATTTGATCTTCAGGTTCATGGTGCGCTGCATTTCGCGGTTGCGCGGGTCGCCGAGAATAGAGCGGTTGCCGAGTGCCCGCGGGCCAAACTCCATGCGACCCTGCACCCAGCCAATGATGTTCCCGTCGCTGATCAGTTTGGCAACTTTCTCCACGAGATCCTGCTCGCTGCGGCTCACGTGACTCACGGCGCCGTGGCGTTCTTCCAGGCGCTGGATTTCATTGCGGGTAATCTGATTTCCCAGCAGTGAGCCGCGCATGCTGTCGGAGAGTTCAACAGGACGTTCACCACCTTCGTGAAGGTAGTAGGCGGCCAGTGCGGCACCCAGCGCACCGCCTGCATCACCCGCAGCAGGTTGAATGAAGATATTCTTGAAAATCCCCTCCTTCCAGATTTTGCCGTTGGCCACACAGTTAAGTGCCACCCCGCCGGCCATCACGAGATTCTCGCAGTCGGTCACCTTGCGGATGTGCCGGCACATGCGCAGCACGATTTCTTCGGTCACCACCTGGATGGAGGCCGCGAGATCCATGTGACGCTTTTCGATTTTGGTTTCGGGTTTCCGCGCGGGTCCGCCAAAGACCACTTCAAACGCCTCCGTAATCATCTTCAGCCCGTATTCATATTGAAAGTACTGTGTATTGAGCCGGTAGGAACCATCCTCAAAGACAGTGATCAGGTGGTCGTAAATCAGTTGCTTATAGACGGGTTCGCCATAGGGTGCGAGCCCCATCAGTTTGTACTCGCCCGAGTTCACACGAAAACCGCAGTAGTAGGTGAACGCCGAGTAGAGCAAACCGAGCGAGTGCGGAAAGTGAATCTCACTCAACACCTGCATCTTGCTGCCTTCGCCGATACCATACGACGTAGTGGCATACTCGCCCACCCCATCGACGGTGAGGTACGCCGCCTTGCGGAACGGCGACGGATAGAAGGCACTTGCCGCATGCGACAGGTGATGTTCCGGAAACAGGAGGCCTTTGGATTCAATCTCTTTGCGGGTGATGCCGAACTTCGTCAGTTCACCAACCAGCATGTCGCGGAAGAACAGCTTTTCTTTGATCCAAACCGGCATCGACATGACAAACGAGCGAAAGCCTTTGGGGGCGTAGCTGAAATACGATTCGAGCAGCCGCTCAAATTTCAGCAGCGGTTTGTCGTAGAAGGCGATTCTGCTCACATCGTGGATGGTGATGCCGGCTTCCTGCAGGCAGTACCGGATGGCATGCGCAGGAAAGCGGGGGTCGTGCTTCATGCGCGAGAAGCGTTCTTCCTGCGCCGCAGCAAGGATTTCGCCATTGCGAATGATGCAGGCGGCGCTGTCGTGGTAGTAAGCAGAAATACCCAGGATATACATCAGTAGAGAATCTTGGTCAGGTGTTGATGAATGATCGATGCCACGGTATCACACCCCTTCACGGTGAAGTGAATCGGATCGTAAAAATAAGCTAATCCTTTGGGCATTTCAGTGGCGAGGTCGATGAGGGTTACGTGCTTTTCCGCTGCAACAGAACGCACGGCGTCATTGTAGAGATCGAGGATGCGGGACTCTGTGAGGCCGTCGATGTGGTCTGCAGGATGTCCCAGCCATGCGGAGTAGTCGCGGTCCACGCGAATACGCGCCAGAGACATCTTCGTATCCGCATCTGTTGTATCGCCGAACAGGATAGGTTGTGTGACCAATACCGGTTTAATGCCAAGCGCCCGGGCAGTTTCCACCAGCTTCGCTACGCGCTCGCGATAGGCCGGCACAAAACTGGCCCGGTGTCGGTCCAACACCTTGTTTACATCACTGTCGGGAAGCGGCTCGCTCTGCACGAGGTCTTCCGGATTGTATTGCCCCTGATAGTTGTTGATGACTTTGCGCGCTTTGGCTGCACGCGACAGGTTGGTGATCGTGCTGATGAACCGGGAGTACTGGTTGGCGTAGTAGACAACCTTGCCTGTGAAATTGAAAGATGACGGATCTCCCTTTAGCACGTAGCCATCTTTCTTGTCGATCTCTGAAATTCCCCGGTCGTTGGCACCCGTGAGAAAAAGCACATAATCGGGACGCAGGCGCCCAACGACATCTTCCAGCATGATCTGGTGACCAAAGGTGGTGTGGCCTGAGAATCCGGCGTTGTTGACCCAGAAACGGTTGGAGTCGAGGAGCACGTTCAGTCTCGCGGGCCAGGTCTGCGGGGTGCTGATGAGGTCGCAATTGGTGGTGGAACCGCCAACGGTGATGATGCGCAGTTTGCCTGTTGAGTCGGCCGCCGACGGCCCCTGGAAACCAAGGTCATTGTAAACTTTGAAGGGATTGGGTGGTATGCCGCGGAACTGGTGGGTGAATCGCTCGGTGTAGTTGATGTTGAGCTTGATTTTGGACCCTTCAACACTAAAGTGGAAGGGATCAGCCCCGCGCAGGAAGATCTCCAGAATGGCTACCAGAACAATCAGCCAGATCACCAGCAGTTTGAGTGTGTTGAGCAAACGCTTCATGCGGATTGTGATTTTTGTTCGTGGCGATGAATCAGTTCGCGGTACAGCTTCATTTGCCGGTCGATGGTGTTGGCCGGAGAAAAATAATCGATGGCCCGGCTGCGCGCCTGAAGGCCGAGGGTCCGCCGCAGATTGATATCCGTAATCAGGCGGCGCACACTTTCGGTGAACGCATGATGGTCAAAAGGATCGATGAGCAGTCCATCCCGTTCATGTACGATCATGTCGGCCATGCCGCCGCGGCGGGAGCCGATGATGGCGCGGCCCGCGGCCATCGCCTCGGCACAGACCAGTCCAAAACTCTCGTAATGACTGGGGAATACAAGGATGGACGAAGTCGCATACACGGTTCGCACCTGGTCGTACGGAATGGCAGGACTGATTTCCACATTGGCAAAGCCACCTACCAGGTTGCGCAGGTGATCGTCCATGGTTTCACCGGCGTGCAGGCCGGCGGTAGCATTGCCGATGAAGCGAAAAGTGACGTGCGGAAACTCGCTGGCGAGCACGTCCACCACTTTGGCAAACTCAATGACCCCTTTGCGAATTTCCTTGCGGCCGACAAACGTCACCACCGGGGATTGCTCCATGTCGGCATCGGGGATACCAAGAAACGCAGACAGGTTGTAGTTGTAAGGGAACACCGGCGCGGCTGCTGCCTGTGCCTGTGTGATCATTCCCAATGAAGCGAGTTTGGTCGCGATGGATTTGCTGGTTGCGTGCAACGCATCAGCCGCGGCCAGGATGTCGAATTCATCGGCGTAGGCGGCGCGCTGCGGTCCCTTTGGCTGTGGCTGGTGCCGCCCGCGCAGCCAGTGAGAGATCGTCCACCGCCATCGTGACCAGCCGCTGAGTGGTTGGTATTGAAGGGTGTCTATGAGGAACGAAGGTGTGTGCAACTTGACGACAAACGGAATTTCGGGATGGGACCTGCGCACAGGCAGCCCGCCGGCGCGGAAGTCGGTGCCCTCCACCAGATCAAAATGCAATTGGGCATGCAGGGCATCGAAATGCTGCGGCAATCGCTCATTGTATTCCTGCCAATTGCTGCATGGAAACCGGAAGACCTGATCCGATTCCCAGAATGGCTCTGGTTGACGGGTGCCGGCAATTACGACCATGCGGCAGTCATCGGGACACACCCGCAGCGTCTGCAGCAGGTAGGTACCAATGCCTCCGCCACCCGTTTCCACGGGGAACTCAAAGGAAAGAAAGCCAATGGTGAGTGGATGGCCCATTGATCAGGAAGCGTGTCGGTGCGTGGCGACCGTGTCGTTGCCGACAACCTGGCACTTAAATCCATGGCGTGTCAGAAGCGCCATGCAGGCCTGCTGATCGGATGCAGACAAGTGTTTGTGCTCATAGATGATCATATCGACCTGTACGGACGGCCAGTCGATCATCTTGATAATTTCAAAATCATAGCCCTCGGTGTCAATCTGGAGAATGTCAATGCGATCCAGCTGATGTCTTTTGAGCAGAGACGCGAAAGTGATGCACTCTACCTGGTCGGTGATGAGGTACTTTTCTATATCGGGTATTTGTTCCTTGTGTTTCAGCACCACGTCCTTGCGGAAGGATCCCAGCTGTTCATACCATTCAGGAAGGTTCGCTCCCTCCTCCTGGCGCAGCCGGTAGAAATCGCGAAAGCCCTCTTCGCTGGCAATGGCAACGTTTTCAAATTCTATCAGCAAGTGGTCAGGGTAGTTGGCTTTGAGTTTTTCAAAGAGATACTTCACGGGCTCGATGAGCACGCCGTGCAGTTGTCCGCTGAGGATGAAAGGCCGGAGTACGTCATTGCTGACGCCGTCATTGGAACCAATTTGTACGAAGGAGGCTGCAGACTTGTTGTGGAGGTAGCGCTCAAGGATGTCGCTGACGCGCGGCGGAGCTGAGGGGCTCTTGAACAGGGTGCGCAACTTGTTGATGAACTTTTTCACTTTCTGTATGACAGGTGGGGTAGATTGATCAGGCCATAGGCCCGGTTTTCGAATTGCGCGTCCCATTCTTCCAATACTTCCACGGTGGTGAGGTCCATGCCCCACGACCATTCGCCGTGGTTGGTGTCCTGATAGGCGCCCAGTGCGATGCTGTACATTCCAGGGCGCAGGACATACGACGGGATTCTGAAAACACTGGTGAGCGGGCCAGCAGCTGCGTGTGTTGGCACGGCCACGTCGTGAATCGTGAAGACCCTGAGTCCCTCTTTGTAGAATGAAAGTCCCAGACGGACGCTCATGGCTTCCGAAAGCAGTGCCTGTACAGTTACTTCGATTTCGCGTGAGGGAGAAGCTGTCACCTGGACCGCGTCTGCATCCTGCTGGTTGATCAGCAGCTTTTGAAACGCGAGTTTGGATGCGAGAGCGCCATCAAATCGTGCCGACCTTATCTGTGAGACCGCCGCGTCCGACTTTGTGTAGGCGCTCACGACGTGCTCGATGTCACCCTGGGTACTGAGCCGACCGTTGCGGAGGAGGATGCCTTTGGTACACAGTTGGCGCACGGCGCCGATATTGTGGCTCACGAACAGGACTGTGCGTCCGGCACCGCGGCTCACTTCATTCATTTTGCCGAGACACTTTTTTTGAAATTCAGCGTCGCCGACAGCAAGGACTTCATCGACGATGAGAATCTCTGATTCGAGATGGGCAGCCACAGCAAACGCCAGCCTGACGTACATTCCTGAAGAGTAGCGCTTGACGGGTGTATCGATGTATCGCTCCACGCCGGCGAAGTCCACGATGGCATCAAACTGGCGGGAGATCTCCGCCTTCCGCATGCCGAGGATTGACCCGTTAAGAAATACATTTTCGCGGCCGGTGAGTTCGGGATGAAAGCCTGTTCCCACTTCCAGCAAACTCGCCACTCGTCCCTTCAGCCAAACGTCACCCCGGGTGGGCGATGTGACCCGGCTGAGAATTTTCAGGAGCGTGCTTTTGCCTGCGCCGTTCTTTCCAATGATGGCGACTGCATCCCCTTGCTGGATATCAAAGGTCAGATCGCGCAAACTCCACACCACGTTGCCTGTGCCGGCCTGCGTGCGGTCATTCTCCGCACCAATCTTGAGGAAGGGATCTTCCTTTCCGCGCACGCCCGCCCACCAGCGTTCGAGGTCGCGGCTGAGCGTGCCGGTGCCAAACTCACCGATCTGGTAGGCCTTGGAAAGATGTTCCGATCGGATTGCAACAGCCATGTCAGATGGTATCTACAAAGGTTTTTTCAACGCGATTGAATACGAGCAATCCAATGACCATGACGAGCACACTGGAGCCCACGCTGTAGAGGAATGCACCGGGATAAAATTCACCGGCGCCGAGCAATCCATAGCGGAATGTCTCGATGAGTCCGCTGAGGGGATTGAGTTCCAGCAGCGCCTGGTAGCGCGCGGGCGTGGCCGACAGTGGATAGATCACAGGCGTGGCGTACATCAACAGTTGCACGCCGAAGGTGACCAGGAATGCGAGGTCTCTGTACTTGGTTGTCATCGCCGTGATGACAAGCCCCCAGCCGAGCCCCTGCAGAGCCATCAGGAGCACGACAACCGGAAACAGCAATACGTAAAGATTGGGGTGTATCTGGTCCGTTGTGGTGATGTAGTAGACAAACAAGGCAAGAAAGAGCAGCAGCTGCACGCCAAAGCGAACGAGGTTGGAGAGGATGATGCTCAGCGGCATGATGAGCCGAGGGAAATAGATCTTCCCAAAGATGTGGGAGTTGTCTTTGAACACCGTCGACGTCTTTATCAGGCATTCCGAAAAGTAATTCCACGCGACGATACCGGACATGTAGAAGAGCGCAGGTGGAACGCCATTGGTGCTGATGCCGGCCATGCGACTGAAGACCAGGATGAAGATGATGGTGGTGAAGATCGGCTGGATAAAAAACCAGAGGGGGCCGAGGATGGTTTGTTTGTAGAAGGCTACAAAGTCCCTGCGCACGAGCAACAAGAGCAGGTCGCGATAGCGCCACAATTCGCGCAAGCTCAGGCGCCAGATGGAATGACCAGGTTGCAGGTGGGCATCCCAATGGGTTGATTGATCCGGCAGGTTATCTTCCAAAGCGGCTGGCATGAATGAATGTGAGGCTGTGCCTCTCAACTTTCAGAATAATATCCACCGCCGTTCTTCTTGCGGCCATAGCCATAAGTGGAACCATAACCGTAGTGATAACCATATCCGTATCCATACCCCGGACCGGAGCGGTAGATGTCGTTGAGCACGATGGAGATGTTCTTGAGGCGACCCGTGCGGTAGTATTCATCGAGTGTCTTGAGCATCCCACTGGGGGTGTAGTTCTGGCGGACGATGAAGAGCATATGATCGACCATCTCAGACAGCACAAAAGCGTCAGCTACGATGGCGAGTGGCGGGCTATCGATGAGGATGAAGTCGAACTGGGTCCGGGCTTCATCGAGGAATTGCTTCATGCGGCCGGACAGGATCAACTCGGACGGGTTGGGCGGCACAGGTCCGCCGCTGACGAGCAGCAGGTTGGGTTCCTGGGTTTTCTGGAGCACTTCTTCAAAGGAGTGCATACCGGCGAGGTAAGTGCTCAAGCCCACTTCATTACCCAGGCCAAAGTCCGCGAAGATCTTGGGGCGGCGCAGGTCGGCGCCGACAATGAGTGTTCGCTTGCCCGACAAGGCAATGACGGTGGCGACATTGATGGTGGTGAATGTTTTTCCTTCGCCGCTGATCGAACTGGTGACCAGGATGATGGGGGTTTTGCGTTCACCGAGGAAGTAAGTGAGGTTGGACCGCAAGGCGCGGAATGATTCAGCGATGGCGGACTTGGGTGAGCTGGCCACAATGCGGTTGTCGCCTGTGCGCTTGTGTCCTACACCACCAATAAACGA
>JAIBBB010000394.1 GCA_019694905.1 Cyclobacteriaceae bacterium | reverse complement strand
CTTATGGGTTTTAGTGGTGAGCGGTGCCCAGACATCGTACGGATTCAGGGATTTCACGCCGAGCGCCTTGCGGCGGATCTGCCAATACTTGTGCCAGAGCGGCAGGTTTTTCTTGAAGATGTTGATTAGGTTATGGAACATCTCCACAGGCACGTCGCCATTGAAGAGAGTAGATTCGAGCGAAGATTCGAATCCGCGCACCTTCATGTTGAACACGTTCTGCTTGATGGACGCGGTCAGGTTGCTGGCGAGGGTATTTTTGTATTCAATGTATTTGTCGTTGTAATTTTCCCACGCGGTCTGGCGCGCCTTGCGGTCGGGTTCATTCAAAATGGCATCGAATGTGCTTTGGGTCAAATCCACCTTTTTGCCTTTGCCGTTCGTTGCAGGAGTGAATTTGAAATCGGCATTTGCCAATAAATGCGCAGTAGTACGGACTGAGCCGAATGGATCGCGCATCATGCCGAGGATCTCCTCCACTTCTGCGCTGCGGACGTGCGCCTGTTTGCGGAAGAGATCATTGAAGTAATGTTCGTATATCTTCATACGCGGATCGGTCTTAATCCATCGGCGTAGTTTCGCTTCACCAATGGCAAGCAGTTCCGGGTCCACGAAAGAAGCGGCAGCGCCAATTTGTGCAAGCGTTGACATGGCCTTTCCACTCATCGCGGCACCGGCCTGATCTGCTGTATCCACCGCACTGGACATGGTGGCATATACCTGGATCCTGGCAGCGCGTTTGGAGATTTTTTCCAATGCATTCATTGCGGCAATGAAGATGTCGGGACCATCGCCAAGGCGGCCTTGAAATTTTTTCACCGTGGCGAGGCTTGCCAGCAGGCTTTTGACTTCCTTGTCGAAGGCCTCCGGGCCGGGGAAGACGCTTTCAGAATTCCAGGTCTGGCTCTTGCGGACTTTGGAGCGGGGGAGTGCAGTAGGCATATTGGATTCCTTTTGATGAGGTTGTACGTTTGCAGGATTATGATAATCCAAATTTTGTGGAAAAAAAGAACCCCGGTTCATCCCGCCCTGATACAGGCTGAACGTCCCGGGGCTTTTTTACGCTGATACTTTTAGGGGTTGATCTGCGGATCGGTGAAGTAATTTCCAAGCCAGTCTTTCACGAGGATCCAGCCGGTGGAATAGCCTTTTTGCGGCGGACTGATGGCAACCGAAACCCAGACTTGTCCTTTCGAGTCGATGGTCAGACTGGAAGGCTGGTATTGCCAGGTAGTCTTATACATGGCTGAGTTGATGAACTTATATTCCTTGCCCGGCCCGCTGCGGACCAATAAGCCGCCTTTGTAAGTAATACTCAGGGATGTGGACTGTGATGGAATGGGTGTGGGAGTTGGGAATGTAACAACGACCGTTGGATACGGAACTACGACCGCGGGAACGTTGATCACCTGACCGATATAGATCAGGCTGGGGTTTGAGATCTGCGGGTTGATGGCCAGAAGATCGTATACCGTCACTCCATAGCGCCCGGCGATGATTCCCAGTGTGTCGCCCCACTGCACCACATAGGTGCTGCCTGTCACCGGCGCAGGCGGGTAATAGACGGGTGTATAGGCATACCCGCTGGGGATGTTAAGGATCTGCCCGGCGTAAAGCCACCAGCCCAGCCCAGGGTTTGCGGCGCGGATGGCGTCAACGGTGGTACCGCAGGTGACAGCCAGGCCGCTCAGGGTGTCGCCCCATTGCACAATGACTTGGGCGGGACAATTCCCCCAAGCCATGCTTTTTGAAGGGATGGCAAAGGTGGCAAATATAAGGATTGCTAGAACAATGATGCGAGATTTATTTGCGCGCATTCTTTCTCCTTGTGGAATATCATTGCTTCTTATTGACCGTGACGCTGGCAGGCTGCGAGGGGCTGACACCCGCAGCGGAAGCGGTGGCGGTATTCGTGATGGACAGATTGTTCAAGTTGTTTTGGGTAACAACATACTCTGCGGTACATTCCACGGCCGAATTTGCAGGCAGGGTAACGTTGGCCACACCACAATTGAACGGTGTTGCGCTGATGAGGTTGTCGTTGACCACGAATTGAGTGGGTCCAAGTGTCGTTGTGCCGGTATTTCGGATGGTGTACTTGTAGATTATTTTCTCACCAACTGTCTCGTATGTTGTCACACTGGGTGTGATGGTAAGCGTGATTCCTTGGGATGCGCGGTTGATGGTGAAGGTGGATTGCGAAGACGTCGCTCCGCTGCCAGAGGCTGTAGCAGAGTTCGTGATAGTTGCCTCGTTCATGTTCGCCTGCGTGATCGCATAAGCCGCCTGACAGGTCAATGTAGCGCCAGGGGCCAGGCTTGAGTTTGCCGCGCCGCAGTTGATGGGATTTGGGCTGATGAGTTTGTCGGTGACAGTGAACTGGGTTGGGCCGAGATTGGTAGTCCCGGTGTTTTTGATGACATAGGTGTATGTGATCTGCTGACCGGCTGCCCCGTACGTGGTCGGGTTGGCGGTAGAGGTCCGCCCAATGGTGGAGGGCAAAACAGGAGTTCCACCTGCTGAGTTGCGCGGCACTTTGATCACGCTTCCTACGGCCAGAGAGTTGTCATTCACCATTTGTGTGATGACCGGGTCGGCGTTATATAACT
>JAIBBB010000393.1 GCA_019694905.1 Cyclobacteriaceae bacterium | reverse complement strand
GCATCCGTGACCCGCTGGTCACCATGACCAATGTTGACGTTCATCAGCCCACTTGAAAAATCGAGATAGCGCTTGCCCGAGTAATCATACAGGTAGCTTCCCGCCGCTCTTTCAACGCAAAGCGGATCAATGCCCTTCTGCTTGCTCCAGGAGAAAAGTGTATAGTCAAAGTTGTTCTGCATGACTTCCTCCCTGGAAGTAGCTTCATGTAAAGCAGTTTTCATAGTTGTCATTGTCGTCTGTCAATCAAGATTAACTCATCCAGTTGGTGCGGCTTTCCGGATTCCATTTTACGGTAGTCTTCTTGAGACGAGTCCACAAATCGATGGAGCTCTTGCCTGTAATGTCGCCCATTCCGAATTTCGATTCATTCCAGCCTCCGAATGAAAAGGGTTCACGAGGCACAGGCACACCAATGTTAACGCCGACCATCCCTGCACTCAGTTGTTCTGCAACCTGACGGGCCAGGCCACCGCTCTGGGTAAATACAGAGGCCCCGTTTCCGTAGGGGTTGTTGTTCTCAATCCGGATCGCCTCCTCCAGCGTATCAGTGCGCATGATGGCGATGACCGGACCAAATACCTCTTCCCTTGCAATGGCCATGTCGGGCTTCACATGGTCGATCACGGTGGGCCCCACATAGTAGCCCCCCTCGGCCCCTGGCACCACGGCTTTGCGGCCATCCACCAGGATGTGCGCGCCAGCTGCTTCCGCTTCGGTGATGTATCGTTCAATGCGTTCTTTCGCCTGACGGGTGATAACTGAACCCAGGTTAACCCCTGGTTGAATCTTCCTTGCCTCCTCGCATAGCCTTTCAATGATGTGGTCCGACTTGCCCACCGCCACCATGGCAGAAGCAGCCATACAGCGCTGTCCTGCGCAACCCGTCATAGAGGCTGCAATGTTGGAGCCGGCCATATCAGGATGTGCGTCGGGCAGCACAATCAGGTGGTTCTTCGCTCCACCTAACGCCAGCACCCTTTTCATGTTGGCCGCGGCACGCGCGTAAACCAGCTTCGCCACTTTGGTCGAACCCACAAACGTAACAGTCTGGATCCCGGGGTGATCACAGATGGCATTCACCATTTCCTTATCGCCATTGATGGTGTTGAAGAGTCCGTCAGGCAATCCGGCCTCCTGAAGCAGTGTGGCAATGCGCTGACAACTCAGGGGCACCAGTTCGGAAGGTTTGACGATCATTGCATTGCCCAGCACGAGCGCGTTCGGAATGGTCCAGTGCGGCACCATGCTCGGGAAATTAAAAGGCACGATACTCGCCACGACGCCAACCGGCACGCGATCGATCCTGCATTCCACGCCCTTGCTTACCTCAAGCAACTCTCCGGATACGAGCGCAGGCATGGCACAGGCGAATTCCGTCAGTTCGATGGCCTTTTCTATCTCTGCCTTTGCCTCGTCCCACGTCTTGCCATTCTCTTCACGGATCAGATCCGAGAGCTCTTTCATATTTGCCTCCAGCAGTCGCTTATACCGGAAGAAAACCTGTACACGCTCCTTGATCGGAACTTTGGCCCACAGTTGTTGGGCAGCCTGAGCTGCTTTCACAGCGCCTTCCAGATCTGCGACTGAAGACATGGTGACCGATGACAAGGTTGCGCCATTCAGAGGCGATTCCACTTCCAAAGCAGCGGATCCGGACGGGGCGGACCACTGACCATTGATAAAATTGCGGACAGGGCTATATTTCATTTTTTAACTGTTCTGATCGATGGATTTTCGGCTTTGCTAACATCGCGAAATAAGGTGCCAATAGCAATGATCATTTGGTTGCACCTCCCGCGTTTCTCACGCTGCGCCTGACGATGTGATACAAAGGCCACCCCAGCAGGAAGAGGATGAATCCCACGAGCGCGTTGCCGGGATCTTCCCACATGATGCTCACATTTACGGCCACATATACGATCACGTAAAAGAGCGGCATGAAAGGATACCATTTCATCTTGTAGATATCGGCGGGTTCACCTTCGCGCTTCGCCCGACGTCGAAGGATGAAGACCGCTGCTACTGCGAGGCTCAGGCTGATGGAGTCAAAGAACATGACGAATGCCAGAATCTTCTGAACAGACGAGAGCATAAAGAGCGTCAAAAGTATGGTGCCCACATAAAGCACCAGCGCCCACTCTTGTACCTGTGTCTTGTTGTTGACCCGTTTGAAAATGGGCGGCATCACACCATCCTCGGCCATGGCATAGAACACCCTCGGATTTGCCATGATGGATGAGTTGACGTAAGCAAGCACGGCGAGGAACAGGACGACTGCTACGAATTTTGCTCCTGCATCGCCGAGCAGTCCGTGTACCATGTCGACTGCCAGCGAGGTGGTATGCTTGAGACCTTCAAAGCCCATGACCTGTACATACGAGATGTTTACCAGCAGGTAAAGCGTAAAGCTGATGATTCCGCCCAGCAAGATACTGCGCGGCATGTTGCGTTTAGGATTGGCGATGTCGCTTCCGAAGTTGATGACCATCTGATACCCACCGCAACTGAAGAAGATGGGTGAAAAGCATAGTGCGAAAGCCTGAATGGCCTGCCCGGTGGATAGTTGGGGTAAAGGCGCTTCCACCGGATGTCCCGGAGCAATGAACATGA
>JAIBBB010000174.1 GCA_019694905.1 Cyclobacteriaceae bacterium | reverse complement strand
ACCACGTAGTTGGAATTGCTGTAGGAAAATCGCTCGTTGGGTTGAAAATCGACGGGGCTCCTGGCGATCTGCGCCAGCATCTCCTCGTGTGTTTTCGGCTGCGTCATCCAGCTTTCATAGGTGGGATCATCTGTGAAGTTGTGGAGCCCGCTCCTGTGATTGAGCAGGTTGCTGATGGTGATCTTGCCCGCATTGGGAAGTTGCGGGAAGTACGCGTCCACGGTAGTGGCCAGGCTCAGCTTTCCTTCCTCGATCAGTTGAAAGATCATGGTAGCGGTGAACGTCTTGGTTATTGAGCCAATGCGGTACCGGGTCAGGTCGTTTGCAGGAAGCTTCTGATTGCCGGATATGGAACGTTGACCGATGGCTCTGCTGTAGATCACCTTACCCTTTTTGGAGATGACCACGCTGCCCATGGCTTTGTTCTTTTCAGCCAGTGCATTCATGAGGCTGTCGAGCTTGGGTTTGTTGAAGGTTTGGGCAAGGAGTGTACCGAGGGTAAGCCCGGTAAGCAGGGTGGTTGTGAGGATGCGGGCTTTCATGGCAGGTGGGTTAGGTGAGACTGCTAAGATGAAATGAAGGCAGAAATAGTTTTATGGGCGAGGTGAAATGTTCGGCGTGCGGCTATGGGTTAGAAGAAATTCAGTTTTGGTTCACGCCAAGGTCGCAGAGGAAGGGCAAAGGACGCCAAGGTAGGGTTTAGAACCGGTACGCAGTTGTTAATGGCTTTTGGTTAGCGATGTAGCTTCGCGTCCAAGGCTGTTTTTCTTGGCGCCCTTTGCGTGGAGTGCATTCGGAATGGGTTCCACGCAAAGTCCGCAAAGGATAGCGCAAAGGACGCCAAGGTTTAGAATTGGTACACAATGGGGTAAATCTTTTGGGTTAGCGATGCAAATACTTTGCGTCCTTAGCTGTTTTTCTTTGCGCTCTTTGCGTGGAATGGATTTACAATGAGGTTCACGCAGAGACCGCAAGGGTTTGGCTATGGCTCAGAGTAGATTGTCCAGCTCCATGAACTTGTTCTTCATCTGCCCAAGTGCAAAGGCGGCCGCGGAAGCACTGAAGACGGAATAGTCGAACGCGCCTTTGATGCCAGTGGAAAAAGTCATGGCCAGCGCGAATAGCAAAAGCAAAATCCCGCTCAACCGGGCCACGAGTCCGGTCTTGAAGCCCACCAGCAGACAGCAGGCAAACAGCACTTCAGCGCCGGTTGCCACACCACCGGCGACACCTACCATGCTGTCTGGCAGCCAAGGGTTGATCAATCGGGTATAGTCAATGAACTTGTCCCATGTGCCCCACACAGTGTATTGGGCACCCCACCATCCGAACCGGTCCGCCACAGCAGAGAGAAAGCTGGCTGCCAGGGCCAGCCGAAGAAATAATTTGATGATGTTTTCTTTCATGATTGATCATGTTTGTATCAACACTGTGCGCACGGCCGGATTATTTCAGATAGCTGGCGAACGCAATGGTCATCACAATAAATGACAACACGTTCAGGGCGATCAGCAGCGTGAGGTCTAACAATAGCTGGTAAACGAGGGCCTTGCCAAGGCTAAGGTTGTAAAACTGTTTCGACGACCAAAGCGAGTAGATGAAAATGATCGCCAACCCTGTGTTGGAGTACAACACCAGATCCTTGCTGAAATACCAGATGGGTATGAGTGGAATCGCCAGCAACGTGGCGTGGCCGAGCGTGTACAGGGCGTACCAGCTGTTCTGCTTGAAGCTCTTGTTGAACTTTTTGTAAAAGAGCCAGGTGAACAGCAAAACAAAGGGGACGAAGATGACCTTCTGCCCGGTTTCGCTGGTGACAAAGTTGAGGTAGTCAAACACTCTTTCGGACACCTGCTGGGTGTCGAAGAATCGGGTGAGCGAGGGTTCGGTTGCTGCGCGCTTCAACTCCTCCTTGTTCTTGTCGAGCATGGCTTCGAAAAGTCCGAAGTAGGACGCGACGTATGCTTCAACAGCCGTGACACCGAGGAAGTAGGTGATGGGCGAAAGGTATTTTTGCCGGTCTTCCCCACAGAAGCCTCTGATGGTTGCCCCGGGTGAGAGGGTCAGTCCTTTCAATGTCCGCCACAGTTTATTGTCTTCCCAACCCACCAACTCCTTGGTGACTTCTTTTATCTCACTCACTGGCTTTTCTTCTTCCATGATCTTCTGTGTGTTTAGACCGGGGCGACAACCGCAATTGGAGATCGCTTGTAAAAGTGATTATCCAAGATATGAATAATCAAGGTGCAGATAAAATCGCCCCGACTCAGCCTCATTGCAGGTAGTGATTGGCTTTGATGTTGTCTTTTGCCAGGCGCACGGTTTCTTCGATTCGCTTCTTTCGGGTTTCAGGCTTCTTCGCCGAGTGGATCCATCCCAGAATGATCCGCCTGGAGGAAGGGGAAAATGCCTGAAAGTTTTTCAGGGCCTTCTTGTTTCTGTCGAATTGCTTTTGAAGGTCGGGTGGAATGACCATGTTGTGCACATCCACCATGGCTTCCCACGTTCCGGTTTTCTTTGCGAGGTCGATGAGTTTTTGACCGGCGGGTGTCATGAGCCCCGAGGCAATCATTCTCTCCGCCCGTTCCCGGTTGATTTTGCTCCAGTTGCTTTTGGGTTTGCGGTGCGTAAAGAACTGATACTTGCTTTCTTTATTCCGCTTATGGGCGACACTGTCGATCCAGCCAAAGCAGAGTGCCTCTTCTACCGCTTCGTCGTAGTAGATACTTCTTGTGTCGCTGGCCTTGTGATAGATGATGAGCCAGACTGATTTTTCCGATGCGCCTTTTTTCTCCAGCCACCTGCGCCACTCCTTGCGGGTGCGGGCGTGGAAGGTTGGGAGGTTATTGTGAAGTTCCATAGATGGATTGGAATCGGTCATCTGTTTGACTGGCGATGGGTCCTATCTCCTCGTGAAATGTCACTACATTAATTTTTTTTGCGCATAGAGAATCAGAGTCCAGAACTCGTCTTGCCTTCAGCCATCCGGTTGACTTTGGGTTGGATAATCCAGATGCCAATGAAATAAAACCAGATTAGCAAGAACTCGCCGGCAAAATCCGAGAAGGTGGTTGGTCGTTGCAACTCGATTGTCTTGATGGTCTTTGCGACATAAAACAGGGAATGGAAGATGCAAAAAATGGCAAACAAATGGATGGGAAAGATGATCAGCATGGATCCGATGATCAATCCGGGCGGAGGTGGATCGCTTCCCTGCATGCTTTCCGAAAGTCCATTGATCAGCACTCCGATTGCGGCGAGAAAAAACAACAGGTAGATGAGGGGTATAAAGAAAAGTACTTTGAATGTGCCAGTCTTGATTTTCGCTGTTTCGGGAAGTTTGTGCTGAAGCCCGATGACAATGGACCAAAACCAGCCAAACATGGTTCCCATCGAAATGACCATCACAATGGGAATGATGGAAAAGAGACTCAGGATTACTGATTTATCTGGCCGGGTTCCGCTGCCGATGCCGGTAAGCACGCTGCCCATTATGAAGAACTGGAATAGAATAGGAATTCCAAACGCCAGCAAAAACAATTGCCAGTGTCTGGCTTGTAGAAATCGGTCGGTCAGTGTCATATCGGGTTGGATTTGTTATTCGAAGGAGAGAGGTATGTGTTTTAGGTGGAACGTTTAGCTGAATCCCCATTCCTGAATGATCACTCCAACCTGGTTGTCTTTCAGGGCGAACTCTTTGGCGGTCCAGGGTCTGAGTGTGATCACCTTGAGATTGGGATGAAGAAACTCGGGGTGCGATTTCGAGACCTTGTCATAGACGTCCTGGATGTTGGGAGTGACCAGTCTGAATTCGGGATAGTGTTCCTTGGCGAGTTTGGCGTCCTGAAAAAGATTGATCCGCAGGCCGTCTCTTTCCAGCACGCAGAACGGGCTTTTGGATTGCAGCTCATCGTGGCTGATGGTGAAATCCAGGCAGTCAACAAAGAATTTCAGCCCCTCGCGGATGTCAACATAGAAGATGTTGGGGACGAGTTTTTCGAATTTCATAGGGGGGAGGGGTGATGATATGGGGAGATGAAAGTGATGTGATCATGTTCGAGTGATCATATTCAGCGTCGATGGGAAGCAAGAAACGCATTCACTTCCCCTTCTGTCAATTGAGACTGCATAGACTGGTGCGTCCAAATAGTACATCCCGAGCAGGTATAGAGTTTAGTAGAGCGCATAGGGAGGTCTTTCAGTTTTTGTATTGTGGATGAGTCCAAATGAAGTGAGTCTCTATTCTGCAGAAGCCTGAAACCCAGATAAGCATACGCCTGCTTGACAGGGTTGATACTGTACAGCCAATGTGTCAATTCTTCGTGGTTTTTTGATTGAATCAATTCCAGCATTTTCTGCCCTTCGCGAGGCATGGATGCATCGAAGAAGCAGGAATAGCCGAAGGCACTTCGAAAGGGTTCCAGGTGGGACAGATCGACATGTAAGTTGTGGGCTGTCGCTCTTGACAGAAGCCTGGACAACTGCGTGCTGTCAGTGTATTTGTGCAGGAGTCTATATGTCCAGCAGTCGTCGATACAAGTATCCAGATCTCCCGTGAGTTTTTGCTGGTAAAACGCCCTGTAAATAATGCTGTCACCATTTGAAAGGGTGACGAGATGAGTTTTGTCAAGTAGCTTTCTTCCTTTTTTAATACTCCAGTGTATTTCGACTGCGCCAAGATTGAGCGTGTCTGTGGATTCTATTTGAAAGCGGATTCCGTTTCTGAAATGGGTCAGGCCGTTGACGGTACCAACATATTCAGCTTGCTTGAGCAAATCAACTTGAATGGATTGGGCATGCAAACTTACTTCTACTAGAATGAAGAGCAGTGAAATTGAGTAGGTGCGAATCATTTGGGCAAAAGAGCGATTGCTTTTCCTGGACGGCATTGTTATTTTGTTATTTCTACACCCGATTCATCAAAATTGGATACAATCCATATTCCGTTCTTCAATAGTTCGCGCTTTTTAATGTGTGCAAATAATTCAACTGCCATATGATGGTAGTAGGAATAGAACTGATAGGCATTGCTTTTCTCTTTGAATATCCGTAGTCGTGTTTGCTTGGCTAGCATACTGGTGGCGCTGTCAAGGGAGTGGTACGTCTCTTTGGCAATGATAGTGCCTTGGGAATATGTCTCGGAATGGATTGGATATCCCTCTTGACTGTAACTAACTACCCGGCCGCTGTACTCTTTATAGCGAATCAATTGCCCCACTGAATCTATATCAGCAAACTTGGTCCAGGTCTTTCTTTTATTATCGGTGAGGTTACCGTTTACTTGGATGGTGAACGAGCCAGGCCTTGGAATAAATTGGAGGGTTGAATTCAGTATGATCTTGTTGCTGGGTGAGTTGTACCGCCATCTGGGGCGCGGTCCATTTTCTGGTTCTTTCGGGTATTGTCCCCTGTCAGTTTTGGTGATGAATTCATAGGTTGAGTCGGGATAGAGCAATAGCATCCTCGACCAGTTACCCACTATGTGTGTTTCGTAAAGCCCGATTGGAGTTGCCGACATTTGACCATGGCAAGGACAAATAATGGCGATTGACAGCACTATGATACTGAATTTCATTAGTGCAGGGATCTTTGTGTTATCACTTTTTCCAAGTTCTCGTATCGATTGCCGCCATTGACTTTGGGCAGATACTTACATATTCTAAGATAGCTAATTCGAGCTCGCAGCGAAAATTTGCCAGAAATGGTGATGAACCTGTCAAAGGCAGGATCACTTCGACAGCGCGCCAATTGGGCGTCTGAGACGTGGTTTAGTGCTTCTCAGTCTGGTAATGCTTCTTGAGTACATCCTCGCCGTACTCATTTCCTTTCTCCCGCCAGATGGCGTGGATGTGGTTGGCTTCGTTGCGCGGCCCGCCATTGTTGTCGAACTCGATCAGGAACGTCGGCCCGTTGAGCACATAGTAGTGCGCCTGCTTCTCTTCAAGGCCCCCGATCCAGCCAAAATAGATCTTGTCCAGGCCGGCCTTCTGTATCTTCTCGTATTCTGCGGCGGCCTTTTCATACTCGAGGTTGAAAACAAACTCTTTGACGAGCCGCTGTAGCAAATCCTGTTGTTCGGCAGTCAGCTCGCGGGCCGGGATGCCCCAGTTGTCAATGAGCCGTTTGCCACTCTCGGCGCCTGTGATGATGTCGGAAGGAACCTCGCTGCTCGCGACGGCCTTTTTCTTTTGGTCCGCATTGAGCAGGTTGATGAGGCGCAGGGCCATGTCTTCTTCCTGTCCCAATACCCGCCAGCCGGCGTATTCGGACACGAGGTATTCCGCAGGGTCGGTTCCCACAAAGAAGGGCGTCACAGAGATCTGGTTGTCGTTGAAGGTGAAGTTGAGCGACAGGTGGTGGCCTTCGAGTTTGTAGCCCCACTGGCGGTCTGCAGGCGAACCGAAGAAGGCGAAGTAGTAATTCTTCGGCGACCACTTGAGCCCCACGACGAAGCGGTGGGTTGATTCATTGATGGCTTTGCGTGCGTAGAGGGAGTCGTAGAAGCCGTTGATGAGTTCGTCGAGGTGCATGATGCCGGTGGCTTTGAGGTACCCCTGCGAGCTGAGTGAGGCAGAGAGTAAGCGATGTACCAGCCGGCGCTGGTCGTTGTTCATGTGGCCGATGCTGGTGCCGGCCCTGGCGCGCATGCCTACGGGCAGGTTGTTCCATTTCAGCCGGGAGGTGTCACTGAATGCCAGCAATCCGGCGAACTGCTGCGTTTTGGTGAAGGAACTATGCAGGGCTGACGCGTACTTTTTGATTTCCTGGTGGTAGGCGTCCTGGGCTTTCGTGTGTAGCGGCAACAGCGCAATCGAAGCGAGGAGAAGGCGTGTGACAAATTTCATGGGGGGCTTGCTCACCGAAACAACAAATATACATCGAGCAGCATCAGTGGGATCGCCCACTTCAACACGGCAAACACAACCTGCTTGTTTGCCTGCCACCGTGAGTACAGTAACAGCAGGCACAGCGTGCCCCCGGCACACGAGAGTCCGCCGACCAGCAACATTTGTCTGTACCCCTGGTTGTTGGTGATAGCACTCAGCGAGAAGGCAAAGCCAAGCGCAGAGACTGCAGACCCGATCCACAGGATTTTGGGGATGATGGTCAGTGCCAGCAGGTCCTGAAAATCAAATTGCCTGTCGGCGTCTCTTTTCAATTCGACGGGCCGGTATGCGTTGAGAAAGAGCGTTACACCCAGGCCGATGAGGGAGAACCTGACCACCAGGGTATCCACGTGCATGATGTGGAGAATGACGCCGATGAGGAAAGCTACGAGGAGGAGCTTTTCGAGGATGGGGAGAAATTTGATGAGGTTTTGCATGTGGGAGTGTTTGTATTAAAGGCACGCGCCTGGAGGCGCGCGGTAACGTTGGGGAAATAATGGCACGCGCCTGGAGGCGCGCGCTAACGTTAAGGTTCGGCGTATTTCATGAGCAGTTCCTTCATGCGTGGGTGGTTGAGCATCCCGACCATATCCTCGTCCTCCAGGACGATCCTGGTATTGAAGCCATAGGCAAATGCTTTTTCCAGTTCATCAAGGCACCGGATGGTATCGCCCATAAGGCTGTACTCGCATGCCATGTTGTAGCTGGCGAAATTAAACTTTCCGTCGAGTGCCAGCGCCTTCTTGTAGTAGTAGATGGCTGAGTCGTGGTTGCCTTTGAAAGAAAAGTTCACGCCCATATTGTTAAAACCGGTAATCTTCCACAAAATAGGTGCGTCAGGACCTAAGAAACTCAGGGCCTTCTTGTTCATCCTGATGGCATTGTCGAAATCACCACGTTGCTCGTATATAAAACTCCAGGAAGTGTACAGCGCGGACACAGTCGAATCAATCTCAATCCCTTGTCTGATCTTCTGCTCGGCCGCCGCCAGCTTTTTCATCCTTTGCAGGCCAGCGGCCCACTGTGCAAAGGCCTGGGCTTCCAGCCGACTGTTGCCTTTATGTTTGTCGAGCACATAGCGGGCAAACTTGATGGATTTCTCTCCATCGCGGAGGTGGTTGGAATAATACTGTGAGAGGACACTTTCATTTGTGTACTTCAGGATAGCTTCTGACGCCTCTGTCAGCAGCTGCCGGAGTGATACCTCCAGGTCACTGTCGAGCGGCACCTCGACCCGCTCTACCGGCGCACCGGTGATATTCAGCACGAGAATTACTTCTCCGCCGGACAAGGTGATGTCTGCCGTGATTTTCTTTTTGCGGTCAATACCGAGCGCATTTCCAATCAGTTCTACAAATGCTCGCACGGGTACACCCATGCCCACCATGTCAACCGAGATGTCCGCTTCATCAGAGGAGTCGCCGTATTCCTGTGCAATCTCTGCCGTGTTGGTGATGCGGATGATTTCATTGAGCTGATTGGCGATGCGCTTGGCTACCACCGGACCGGTGTACCCGGCAGCTTCAAAGGAAGCGGGCACATTGACCTGAGTGATGACATACCCGTCTTTGCTGAGTTCCCGCGCTAAAAAGATGATGGCAATGCCAATCAACACGATAGCAAAAGCTCTCGACATAATCGAGAAGATTGCGCCAATGCGCTTCTCCAGGCGCGTCACACGGAAGCCTTTGGTGGGGCGCTTGCCTGGCGCTGATTCTGACGGAGTGATTTCAGTGTCTTTGGGCGTCGGTTCTGGTGCGTCGGTCATAGGGCAATGAAGATATC
>JAIBBB010000001.1 GCA_019694905.1 Cyclobacteriaceae bacterium | reverse complement strand
ACAGCAACAATATCACAACTTGCCATGACCTTTGTGTTCGGCCTCTACGCCGCTACCGTTTCGCTGAAAATACGGAACCTGTGGCCATTGATCATCTTTCACTGGCTCTGGGATTTTATGACCTTTCCTACCCGCTGCTCAGCCAATCTGTTGAATTATGGACCTTGTTGTACGTGCCCGCAGAACTGCTGATTGGACTGATCCTCCTCTGGCAGTTAAAAACTGCTCCACCGGCAACCGACAAGCAGTGAACCTGCTATTTCCACAAGTGCATCGTAAGCCCATTTATACAACCCACACCATGAAAAAACTACTGTTCATCCCAATCCTGCTCTTCGTGTTCTCATGCGCGCCTTCAGGAAAGAAAGCTTCACAAATAGAAGGTACATGGCAATTGCTGTCCGGTACGCTCATTGAAAAAGGTGATACGGTATTTACCGACTACACCAAAAACGTGCGAATGATCAAGATTATCAGCCCCACTCATTTTGCCTTCTTCAATCACGACCTTCAGCAGGGGAAAGACTCAACGGCAGTCTACTTCTCAGGCGGCGGGCGCTATGAACTGAAGGGCGATCAATACACCGAGCACCTCGAGTATTGCACCGACCGGGTCTGGGAGGGTCATGATTTCAGCTTCACGATCACGCTTCATCAGGACACGCTTACCCAACAAGGCATCGAGCGAATTGAAAGCGCCGGAGTGGACCGGCTCAATATTGAGAAGTACGTTCGTTTAAAATAACTTCATCGCCCGATCAACCTGACTACTTGCGCACTGCCCACGCCAGCCCATCGGGACCTGCGACTACGGCCTATACTTCAGCATCATGGATTTCACACGCGGGTGATTGACTACTGACTTCATATCCGGATCCTTCAAAAAGGCACTAACTGAAAAAGATCTCGCAAACGACCGCTCAAGATAGTCCAGCGCTACGCCGGTATCTCCTTTGATCAGAAATTCATACGAGAGGTTGTAATAGGATATTGCAGCGTCAGGATCTGATTCGATCGCCTTATTGTAATAGTGGATGGCAGAATCAGAAACACCAGCATATGAGTATATAAGACCAAGGTTGCTATAATCACCTGATGTCGGTACCTGTCTCATGTTCATTCGCCTCTTCACCAGTTGAATGGCCCGCAAGTAATCCCCGTCCTTCCTTGCCATTTCAGCCTGAGCAAGGTAAATAGTCGGCTCCTTTGGATTATTTGCAATCGCCAATTCAAGTTTCTGCTCCGCGGCTTCTCTTTGACCGAGCTCCAACAAGGCTCTGCTCCAGCGCACATACATGATTCCGGCGTTGATACTGTCGCCGAAATGCTTGTCAAGTAAAAACTTGTACAATTCAATCTCTTTGTCAAGTTCTCCTGTGACTTGCACATAGTAAGGAACAAGTACGTTCTCATTGGTGTGCTTGAGAATGACTTCACTGACCTCGGAGATCAGCTTCTTCATGGGAGGATTGCTGTTGTCAGACAAGGGCAACTCCATCCTGTCTGAAACTCCACCGGAAATCAGTACGGTCAAAACAATCTTTCCAGCCTCTTCCGTAATAATGGTGTTGATCTTCCTCTTCCGATCGACACCAATTGCCTTGCCCAGCATTTCAATCACGGATCGGATGGGAACTCCGAGCCCAACCATGTCTACGGACAATTCATTGACGTCCAGACTGCTCTTGTATTCCTCCACAAACTCCACCTTACGGCTGGCAAAAATAATATCGTGAACCTGCTGGGCAATCAGCTGGGCGACCACCGGCCCTGTATAGCCTGCCTTCTCAACACGTTCGGGGACGCTTACCTGTTGAATGACCTATTCCTGTGAAAAAAGCTCCCGGGTGACAACCACCATAGCCAAAACGATGAGGACAATGAAAAACAACTTGGCAAGGATGGAGAAAAGAGCGGTAAATCGCTTGTCAATCCGGGTGAGACTCAGTCTGTGGGCGCTCTTCTTATCTGGCACTTCAGCTACCGGCTGATCCGGCAAGTCCGTGGAGGGGGAGTCCATAGGCATGGTTTAGTCAAACTAAAGTAACCAAATGGTGCTATTTGGTGCAATCCAATTGCTAACCCAGTTGTGACTGCATGCGTTGTATTTTCTCCCTAAGCGATACGGCTCCACCCTTATCCAGCATATAGTCGACCTCCTTCCATGCCTGCTCCAGTCTTTCCTTCGCAATCTCCCGCTCACCCTTCAGAAGGGCTACGGCCGCTTCGGTAGCCAGCACGGATGCCTTCGGGATTAACGCCGACATTTCAAACCTGGTCCAGCAATCGGTGGCGCGGGTCAGATCCTTGCGGGCATAGGCGTAGAAAAACGCCGCATCAAGCCATACCGCTCCCTGAAGTCCCTTCGGTATGGTGTCAACTTGTGACAAATACAAAGAGAGTTTTTCCTCAGCCAAATCAAGATCCCCCCGGTCGAACAAGTGGTGATACCAGATGCCATCCACATGCACACGCATAGGTGATTGCAATTGCTCACCCAGGTTGTGTGCTTCCTCCACTTCGCGTTCATCCAGCCCGGCATAGCGCACTCCGCCCCATGCCTGCGCCACCAACTTGAGCATCAGCAGTTCAAAGCGCGCAACATCTCCCCCACGCAGCAGCCGAAATACTCTTGCCCCATCGGATGAAAAACCTTTGCTGTGAAAAGGAATGGCTGTGATCAGGAAAAGGAACACGGAAAGAAAGGCGGTGATCCTGAACAATGCAGCTACGACTTGTACTGCCGCCGCTTCGGGAACACCTGAAGAAACCAGGTCCGCGAAGACCCATAGTAGGGCCGCCGCCAGTAGACTCGCCACGGGCCCTCCAGCTGCGAACAAGGCAAAGTTGCGGGCCAGCCTCGGGGAGGCAACCGGAATACTGATAACCATTCCACCGGATGCATTCACATTCCTGTTCCATCTGAAATGCAAGCCGTGATCGTTGCGTTCCCATAGAAAGGGTCCTACTACGTACATTTTGAAATCAAATCCCACCCATACGCCCGTCAAAGCATGCCCGGCCTCGTGAAATGCAACCGCAAGGAAATACGCGGGCACAATACCTGCCACTACAATGATGGCACTGGTGACAGACATACCTTTGAATAGTACACCCAGATAGCTGGCACCCCAATAACCGGCCAGCCCACCGAGTAACCCAACAACAATTGGAAAGAAAACCTGAGATCGCTTTTTCATAGAAATTTGCTACAGACTCTAAACGACGGTCTGAGGCGATGGTTCAGGTACAACAGGAATTTTACCCAGAGTTAATATACAACTATAGAGAATCAGTCCGAACTGTCTTAATCTGGGTTAAGAAATCAGCCATCAATCACTTTGTTTAAGGAATAATGGCACGATGGCCGTAATATTATTGTTCATAATTGCGCCTGAATTCAATGCCAGGCATTCAACAAATATGGAACTTGGTATATACACCTTTGCAGACGTACAGCCCGACCACAAGGCTGGCGGCGCGATACATACTCAACAGCGATTCCGGGACCTAATAGAAGAAATCCGGCTTGCCGATGAACTCGGCCTGGACGTCTTTGGCCTTGGCGAACACCACCGGCCTGACTACTCCGTTTCAGCACCTGCCGTAGTTCTTGGCGCCGCTGCAATGGTCACCCGGAAGATTCGCCTTTCAAGTGCGGTATCCGTTCTCAGTTCTGATGATCCCGTTCGCGTCTTTCAGCAGTTTGCCACCGTCGATCACCTTTCGGGTGGCCGTGCTGAAATCATGGCCGGCAGAGGTTCATTCATCGAGTCCTTTCCACTCTTTGGATATGATCTCAAAGACTATGACGAACTGTTTGCCGAAAAGCTGGATCTCCTGCTTAAAATCAATCAGGGCGAAACCATCTCGTGGCGTGGCCAGCTTCGCCCTGCACTGAATAACGCAGGTGTCTATCCACGTCCACTGCAGGAACAGTTGCCTGTGTGGCTCGCAGTAGGAGGCACACCGGAGTCCGCGGTGCGCGCCGCACAACTCAACCTGCCGATGGCGCTGGCAATCATCGGTGGGATGCCCGAAAAATTCGTTCCCTTCATCAACCTGTACAAGCAATCCTGTCGTCAAATGGGGCTGCAGGATGAGTCCATCAGGCTGGGGATCAATTCACATGTTTATGTTGCCGACACCTCCCAACAGGCGAGCGATGAGTACTTCCCAACCTACGCAGCCACCATGACCCGCATAGGCCGGGAGCGAGGATGGCCTCCCATGTCGAGGGAACAATTCGAGGCCGGCCGGTCACCGAAAGGAGCATTGGTCGTAGGCAGCGTACAACAAGTCATAGACAAGATTCTATTTGAACATGAACTGTTTGGCCATACCCGCTTCCTCGCACAAATGAGTGTAGGCTATTTGCCCCGCGCCCGTACCATTAAGTCGATGGAGCTGTTTGTCACACAGGTAGCTCTCGCTGTGCGAAAGGCAATTAAGAAAACCACCCCTGTCCTTTGATTCCTCAGACGCTTACATGAACCGAAGTCACTTTCTACAATCACTCGCAGTCTTACCCTTCACCACCATGGAAATATCTTCACTGACAACACTCACTGATGGCTTCGGCCCCACCGAAACCATGCCAGCGCTTTTTCTCGGACATGGAAGTCCGATGAACGCCATTGAGGAAAACTCATTTGTTCAGGGATTTCGCACCATATCAAAAACGCTTCCAACTCCCAAAGCCATCCTGTGTGTGTCCGCACACTGGGAAACTCCTGGCACATTTGTCACGGCCATGGACCACCCGAAAACCATCCATGATTTCGGCGGTTTCCCCCGTGCGCTCTATGACGTGCAGTACCCCGCCCCGGGAAGTCCGGCCCTGGCTCAAGAAACCAAACAAACGATTCATAAAACGCAGGTCGGAATGGATCAGCAGTGGGGGCTTGATCACGGCGCGTGGAGTGTCATCAAACACCTCTATCCCAACGCAAACGTCCCCGTGGTGCAACTGAGTCTGGACTACCGCCAAACCCCACAATACCATTATGAGCTTGCACAAGAACTCTCCGCACTGCGCAACAAAGGCATATTGATTGTGGGAAGCGGCAACCTCGTACACAACCTTCGCATGGTCGCATGGGACAAACTCAACGCCGATAACTATGGTTACGACTGGGCCCTTACGGCGAATGAAAAAATGAAGAAGTTCATCCTGGATGGTGACCACAAGGCCCTGGTAAACTTCCGCGGCCAGGGCCGGGAATTTGACTTGTCCATCCCCACGCCCGAACACTATCTTCCCTTGCTGTACATACTTGCACTTCAGCACAAATCTGAATCCGCACGCATTTTCAATGACAAGGCCGTTGGTGGCGCTCTGACAATGACCTCCGTGCGGATAGGCGACGAGTAGTCAACAGGCAGATTACCATTCCCCATTTTTTTCGGTCCTGATTTGGAGTAACTTGTTGTATGAATTACTCCATCCTGAAACCCATCGTCCTTTCACTGTTTGCCATCGTTCTGCTGTCTTGCAGCAATTCCGACCCGCGCATCCAACTCGTTGATCAGTTTTTGCACGCCGAAGAAGAATTCTACCAGTTCAATGGCAACGTTCTCGTAGCAGAGAAAGGGAAAATAATCTACCAACATTCATTTGGCTACGCCAATTTTGATACCCGGGCGCCTCTCAACGACAGCAGTGTATTCGAACTTGCCTCTGTCAGCAAGCAGTTTACTGCCACAGCCATTCTGCTGCTGCAGAAAGATGGAAAGCTGAGCGTTGGTGACTCGCTGCGGTATTTCTTCCCTGAACTTCCTTACCATGGCATTACTATTCATCACCTGCTCACCCACACTTCCGGATTGCCCGATTACGAAGAACTGATCCCCTATCATTGGGATCACAAGAAAATTGCATTCAACAAAGACATGGTCGCGCTGCTTGCCAGTCAGAAACCGGCCATCTACTTCAAACCCGGGACCCGGTGGCAATACAGCAACACAGGGTTCGCACTCCTCGCGAGCATAGTCGAAAAGGTGTCTGGCAAGTCTTACAACGACTTCTTGCTTGAGCGCATCTTTCAGCCGTTGCGCATGACACATACACGGGTTTACAACTCACGTCGAAGAGGTGAAGTCATTCCCAACTACGCCTACGGCTTTGTCTGGTCCGACAGTCTCTCCCGCTTCATGCTTCCTGATTCGCTTAAGAGTTTCAGCTATGTGTACTATATGGACGGCATCGTTGGCGACGGTACAGTGAACTCCACCGCGGGTGACCTTCTCAAATGGGACCGCGCCTGGAGAAATGCCACCCTGCTCGATACCGGCACGATCAACAGTCAACTCCAATATCCACATGCACTGGCCGACACTGCAAGCAACATGTACTACGGATACGGCGTCATGGTAAGCAAGGATACCTTTGGCTCACTCATTCAGCATTCAGGCGGCTGGCCAGGTTATTCGACACAGCTCGCTCGCTATACCGACGATGATCTGACCATCATCATTTTGTCCAATAATCAATCTGTTTCAAGCGGCATTCTGCTGGGCCTGTCACACATTCTCCACGGCCGTCAGGTTCAGATGCCGGCGCAACTGAAGGTAATTCCCTATGACTCCACTTCATTGAAGCACTTCAGCGGTTCCTACAAACTACGCAGCACGAAATTTAAGCTGAAAACGGGCCCGGACCATATCCAACAGGTAATCAATCCCTGGGTAAGCAGGAAACTCTATCCTGCATCAGCAGACAAGCTCTTTGCCATCGACCGGATCGACTTTCAAATCGAACGCGTAAAAGTCGGTGAGAAAGATCGCTACTATAGAGTCTTCTATGGAGTTCGGGAAGAATTTGATCGAACAGATCCGTAGCAACTCTGCCTTTGTCATGGAATACGGTCCCAACTTTGAACGGATGATACAGCTGGCTGATGAGGTGTTTGCCTCACGAACAGATCCGGACCAGATTGATGTAAATGAGGACGTACTCGATCATCTGCGCGCCATTCACCCTGCCGCAGTGTGTGAACACGCAACAGAAGAAGGGCCGGTTGCCTGGGTCCTCCTATTCCCAACGACTGAGGCACTGATGAATGACTTCCTGAACGGAAAGATTTCAGAGCGCGCACTAATGGAACTTACACCCCTTCAAACAAGTTATTCAGCACTCTACCTCTGCTCTGCAATGGTGCTTGCTGAGCACCGACGCCAGGGGATCGCATTGCGGCTATGCCTTGATGCTATTGATTCCATGCGCACTGAACACCCTATACAACATCTCTTTGTCTGGACCTTCAGCGAGGAAGGAAGGTTTGCGGCCGAAGCCGTGGCCCGTCATGCTGGTCTTCCCCTTTTACTAAAGAATCACTGATCAGTCAATCATACTCTACCGCTATGGCAACCACCGTAAAAGCGACCCTCACAGCACTCAACATGATCTACTTCGCCATTGTAATGGTGCTTGTCACATTCAGCGGCGTAGTCATTTTTCTCAAAATCTCAGGCGCCAATGTCCCCAACGAGGATCTGGACGCGGAGGTATTCAGGTATGTTCTCTATGTACTCACTCCCGTTGGAGTAGCGGGTGGTTGGCTCGTCTACCGGCAATTGCTGGCCAATCTGGACAAAGGGCTCAGCCTGCGAGGCAAACTCATCCGGCTTCAGTTTGCCTTGCTCGTCAGAAGCAGCATCATGGAAGTCCCTGCCCTGCTTGCCGCAGTTTGCGCGTTCCTCACTTTTGACCTGCTGTTTCTTGCCTTCACTGCCATGGTTGTTCTCGTGATGCTGTTCTTGCGTCCCACGAACGCATCCATTGCCGAAGATCTGAAGCTGGGAGAAAAAGATGCTTCACTCCTGCGAAGCCCTGAATCCTTATTGGACTAATTCCATGTAATCCGGAGGGGCCCCTTTTAATCAAAGGCTTTGGTTGTTTCTGGTGCGCCAGAATCCGTAGAAGTAGAACAGATTGGTTGTGATGTTGACAAAGTTATGCAGATACCAGATCTGAATACCCATTTGCGTGGCGATGAGGCTCATAAAAAAGAATGTGCAGAAAAAGTAAAAGAAGAATCCCAGAAGAACCCAGAAGAGCCAGTTGCCATATGGATTGTCGGACTTTTCAACCATTTCAAGAATAGCGAAACCGGAAGCAAAGGCAATCACAACCTGTGAAGTAGTGCGTGCAACTACATTCCACTCGATCCACCATACGCCAACCACCCACAAGGGAATCAGCACCACGATCCAGTATTTCAAAATCCTTCGGACGACTTTGCTTTGCACAACAGCGTGCAGCATCCCGCAGACAAAGAAGAACTCAAGTAAACTATAAATGTCTCTGATGACAAGGTTGCCCCTGGAGAAATTTGAAAGATAGAAAGCCCAGCCCAACAGATCAGTGAAAAGGCCCAGGGCAAGAAATGAAAGCATCCACCGAAATCTCACTTCACGCCGCTGAACCCACATTCCTAAAGCCAGCGGCAATACAGCCGAAAGGGTTGAAGTAATCTGGAAGTAATAGAATAGGGTGGCTGACACAATCGTCTGGTTATTCTAAAATATAAAATAAGGGCCGGATTCACCGGCCCTCCCTTGCCGAACTCAATTGCCGCCCAAGGGGGGCGGTGGAGGCCAACTTTGCTCCAGATTGTTGACACCCTTCACCACATTTTGGCGGTACCCGTCGTGATTTGTCGCCAAAAGTGTCAGGCGTATTCTATTTGTTTTCATATCCTTGAATGTGAAATAGAATCTGACGTATCCATGCGGAACGCCATTCCTCACGGAGAGTGTTGAGAGAAAGCGTGTAAGGTACTGCTGGGACACTCCCGAAGAATTGGGCCAGGTACCCTCCCCAAAACAGGAAAAGGGCAATTCGCAGTAAGTCCTGATCCCCGGCTGACGCTCAAATTGCCTGATAAATCCCTCGGCGGTTTCCCGACTTATTCTGACAAATGGTTGTGCGCCTTGAGCAGGCACAACTGCTGCCCGGAAATGCCGCAGCGCAGTCGAGTCGGCCATCGGGTCATCTTCCTGGACATAAGTAAACATATCTGGCAAAAGCAGCGAATCACTTACCGGGTATGCAGGGGGTGACTGGGGGTTGTACTTTCTGATTTGCTCAAGCGCAACAAAGAGACGTTGATAGAGCGAATCATAGCAGAACCACAGCAGCACACCTTCGTTGCCGGGCCTCAACTGAAAGGATGACGCCGGAAAAAGTCCACCCTGTCCATTTCGCGCAAGGTTAAACAAGGTCTTGTTTTTCATAAAAGCCTTAACGGATGCAGCGCCGGCACCGTCAGCCTCTGGCGATGTCCAGGCAGCCATGGCAAGCAGCAGCAGCGCAAAGCCTGATCTGAATGCAATTTTCATAATCTGATCGTTGGTTAAATGGATAATCATTAAGAGGTAACTTAACCTTACAGCACTGAACAATATGGATTGTATTGAACAGTGTATGTAGTGAAGTTACCTGTTCACCTTGCTGCAGACCGGCGAACTGCTTACGAAACTAAGTGACTCAGCCTCGTATTATTACCCAAACCAGTATCTTGCATGAATGAGCTAGTAAGTGGCAGTTGGCAACAGTAACTGGTCAAAGACTCATGACCATACTGAGGAAATAGTTTTTGCGTCTGCGCGACACCTCCACCTCCGCGCCATCCATCATCTTTACCCAGCCGCCATCACCCTTCGTGTATTCAACCACGTAGTCCAGATTGATGAGAGCAGAATGATGGACTCTGCAAAAGCGATAGTCAGTTTCATTCAGACATTGTTCCACCTCCTTGATGGTTCTGGAAACAATGATTCGCTGCCCTCCTGTCGTGAAGAACGTGGTATAGGTGTTGTCTGCTTCACATCGGATCAACTCACTGACCTCCAGAAATAGAAAGCCCTTCAGGGTGGGCAATGCGATCCGGTGGCTTCCCGCAGGCTTCCTGAGATTTGTCAGCAGATTGTGGAGCCTGGAGCCAAAATTGTGGGCATCCACCTGATGCCTGAATTTCATGACAGCGGCACGGAAATCCTCAGTGGAAATTGGCTTTAACAAAAAATCGATTGCTGAAAAACGGAATGCCCGAACCGCGAATTCGTTATGTGCTGTTGTGAAAATGATCCGAAATGGGATTGTATTCAGGTTGGAGAGCATATCGAAAGTATTCTCCCCGCCCAGCATAATGTCCATAAATACCAGGTCAGGGCGGTGAGCTTCCAGCAATGTGACGGCTTCAGCGCAACAGCGGGCAGTGGCAATGATAGCAAGGTCAGATTCATGATTCAGCAAACGTCCAAGAGCTCTTTGCTGGGGCAATTCATCCTCCACCACGATCACTGAATAGGGCATACTATTCCTCAAAAGGGATGGTGATGACAACACTCTTTCCGGCCCTGGAGGGATCCGTCTCCATCCGAAAATCGGCCTTGGTGCCGTATAGCGTATTCATGTTCTTCAGGCGCTCCTGTATCAAGGGCAATCCCATGCTCGTCTTCTTGACATGATGAACTAGATCATGAGCCGATCGTTCCACCGCAGCGTCAGGACCATTGTCCCACACTGTACAGGCAAGGTGGTTGCCATCCTTTCTTTCAAAACGCACTTCCAGCCTTCCACCCTCCTTACGATGACTCAACCCGTGCCAAATCGCATTTTCAATAAAAGGCTGAAGGATCATGGGTGCTATCTGGACATGGCTCGGGTGAATGTTGTCAGCCACAACAAACTCGTAAGCAAATGTATAGTCCATGCGCAGCAACTCCAGTTCCAGATAGTTGCGATTTGCCAGAATCTCATCTTCAAGAGGAACCATCCGTTTGGCGGAGCTCTCCAGCACATGCCGTATTACTTGTGAAAATCTGATCAGGTATTCTCCACTGGCCTGTGCGTTGCTCGACTGAATGAAATCATGAATTGAATTCATGCAGTTGAAGATAAAATGGGGATTGATCTGGGCGCGTAGCGCCGTGAGTTCGCCCTCCGCCACACTCAACCGCAAAGCGGTTTCCTGTTGACGAACAGCCGCTTCCCGTCTTGAACGATAGTACACAAAGAAGAAGAATGAAAACGCAACCAGTACAGGCAGGATGCCCAATGAGAGTATATACAAAAGTTGATTATTGCTTTGCGTCGATACTGACATTCCGGCAACTGGCTCCTGCAAAAACGCAAAACAGTGACTGACGTGCATACAGTCAGGAATCGGGTTTAGGTAAGCAAACAACCCAATTTACCAATTTCCAAATGGCAGGAAAGCGGGAAAAACCCCGTTTCCTCAATGCCAATCTGCTCCTACAGCATGAAGTCCGCCGGAAAGGCTACTCGAGAAACGCATCCATCGCCGCTGTGGGCTTGCCCGTGTCGTCAAAGGCACCAAGTTCATAACCCTTCCAGTGGTTATGACATTCCGGCTCCCAATAAAACACTCCCTGCCCGTTGCCGCCGCTCACTGACCGCGTCTTGGCGATGATATCAGCCAGAAATGCCTTTGCCGTAACAGGATCATTGACCGGAAACCCTACTTCTACCACCATGACGGGCGTACCATAGCGGGTCAACATGTCATTCATATTTGCAAGGCACTGGTCATTGACAGTCTTCCAGCCACTGACACCGGCAGGTGCATATGAGGGGTACAGTGACATCCCTATAATATCCCAGATAACACCCTGCTCACGCAGGCCATCAAACATCCACCGGAACATCTGATTGTCGTACCCGTTGGACAAATGCACAATCACTTTTGAAGCAGGGCTCACTGCCTTGACTGCATCATAACCAGCGCGAACCAGCAGAGCAAAATTGGCCATGGACTTCGACGCACGGCCATCTTCCCACAACATGCCATCGTTGGTTTCATTGCCGATCTGCACCCAATCAGGTGTGATTTTGTTCAACTTCAACGTGTCCATCACCCCCTTCGTATAGTTATACAGGGCCGTCTTCATGTCATTGAAGTTCATGGAAGCCCACGCCGCCGGCTTGGGCTGCTTACCCGGATCCGCCCAACTATCGGCATAGTGAAAATCAACCATCAACTTGAGTCCTAAGGCCTGGGCGCGTTTCGCCTTGGCAACCACATCCGCTGTATTATTCCAACCGTCGGCCGGATTTACCCAGGCCCTTACCCGAATGGAATTGATTCCCTTGTCCTTGAGTATCTGCATGCAGTCCTGCTCAACCCCTGCACTGTTGCGAAACTTGATTCCGGAGGCTTCCATCTCCGTAAGCCAACCAACATCAGCGCCCTTGGCAAAAAAACCTGTATCCACCGGCCCGGGTTGATCCTTGGAGCCGCAGCCCGAAAGAAGGCCCATTGCCAAACACACTACTACCCAAACCCCTGTGCAAGATTTCATATAGAAATTATTGATTCAAAAATCATTACATCTACCAGCTATCACTTCCCCATTCCGTGCCGCAACTCAAAAACCCGGACTGCCTGCGCATTCCTGCCAACAACCACATAGCTTCTTCCGGAACCATCGCTTATTTTGATCATCGAGCGCACATCGCCTTCACCAAAATAAGAAGTATGCGCCTGACTCTCGGCTTCCCAACCACCCTTGCCGTTGCCTTTCAACAATACTCCAAAATTTGCATCTGAGGGACCATACGCTGTTCTCCATGGATTGAAATTGCCACCTACCAACAAATCCATATCCTTGTCATCATCAATATCCAGACTCAACAGACTACTGGTCCAGGAGAATTGCGCACGACTGGGCAAACTGACAACATTGAACCCACCTCGGCCATTGTTCTCAAGATAGACTGACTGCAATGTATTGACTACCCTTTTCTGCGCCAGTGCTAATTCTTCCCCGGTCAGCACATCGCTCAAAGTGGCTTTGGCATAGGATGCATAGTCTGTGAATTTCTTACGCAAGTGCGTCAACTGACCCAGTAACTCATCTCTTGTAGCAACGGGATAGCTCGTGCCTTGTACATAGCTGCAGATGACCGGATCCATCTTTCCATCGCGATTGAAGTCCGCATAGTACATTTCCACTGGCTCAGCCGCGGACGCAGTCCAGGAAGTATTCAAGCCCGCATTGCCAGCAATAAGGTCATCGTCTCCGTCACTGTCGAGGTCCCCTGCAAAGATTGTATTCCAAAGGCCAGACAATTCAGCAAGAGAAGGCTCCGTTGATTTCGTCAACCTGCCTTGATTGTTGAGGTAGACCGTGACAGGCATCCAATGCCCTGCAATAACCAGATCCTGCCAACCATTCCCGTCCAGGTCTGTCCACACCGCATCGGTAGTAAGTCCCGCTTCCCGGAGCTGGTCACCGCCAAGCTCCTTAGTGACAAGAGTGAAGTGCACGGCACCGTGGTTGTCAGTGTCATTGCGCAACAGCGCACTCGGGCTGCTCTGAGGAAAACTACCGGGCTTTACACCGCCACCAACAAACAGATCAATGTCCCCGTCCTTGTCAAAGTCCGCTCCTGCAACACAGCTTCCGCTCACGTGATCAAGAATGATAGAACCGGGAGATGCTTCCGTGAATTTTCCCTTTCCATTGTTCAGATACAGGCGATCCGTATAACTATCGGATCCCTCCGGAAATTCACTTCCGCCACCCACAACAAAAAGGTCCTGGTCACCATCCGAATCTACATCAAAGAACATGGCGTCTGATACTTCCATCGGAATTTGCTTAGACCATGACTGCTGATCAGAATCTTCAAACCTCCCACCACCCCAATTCAGAAGCAGATGCGAAGGCGCTGCCGCCGAACCACCCACAAAAAAGTCCTCATTCTTGTCGCCATTCACGTCAGCCGCTGCAAGCACCGGGCCGGAGCGCGAATACGCATAGGGAATCAGTGGCTCGCTGTCGAAATCCACAAAGGGATTCTCCTCGTGCATTTTCCAATCACCCGTCAAAGCTATTTCCTTCAGGTAGTCGAGAGACTTCTCGCCGACTGGTGCCAATCCTGCCGCACCGGCCTGATTAATGCGTACAGTCTGATTTGCATCAATACCCGACACAGATGATGACGTGCCGTCAGGCCACTGCACCTGAACCCTGGCTATCCGCTTGCGAATTCCCAAACCAAAATGAATAACAGGCTCCACACTTGACTGATAGCCCCTTGAGGGCATCATTTCTTTTACCTGCAGCAGTGTGTCTCCAGACTCCGACCAGAGTGATACGCGTGCTCCATAGCCGAATGAATTGGGTGCGTTCCCTTTCAAAACCACCCGAAGGAAGTTGCCCTGAACAAGCTCATTGGCATGGTTCTCCCAGACTGTTGCCGGCTCATTGGTGTTGTTGGTGATGATCTCGAGGTCGCCATCGTTGTCCAGATCAGCGTAGGCAGCGCCAAATGAGAGATTGGGTTTGGAAATACCCCACTCCTGTGTTTTGTCTGCAAAAGTCAGATCGCCATTGTTTCGGAAGATATAGTCGCTCGTTCTTGTAGAAGTCATTTGACGCACCAGGTCAAACATTTTCAGGTCCTTCCCCTTGCTTTGCGCTTCCAGCCGTGCACGAGGTACCTGATACTTAAGAAAATCCATCGACGTGAAATCACGGAGATAACCATTCGTGATGAACAGATCCTCATATCCGTCGTTGTCTGCATCCAGGAACAAAGGGGCCCAACTCCAGTCAGTCGTTGAGACTTTGGCCATTTGGCCGATTTCTGCGAACATGGGCACACCCCCTTTGACGCCGGCATGCAATTGAAGTGTATTGCGCATTTGCTGGTAGTGGTAGCCGCTATCGATCATCAGGTGGTAGCGATTGTGGTCATCGGGGCCTTTCAGCAACTTTTGCCGGTAGTTGTCTTCTGGCAACATGTCAAGTTCAATCAGGTCCAGCCATCCGTCGTGGTTGATATCGGCCGCGTCGCAGCCCATGCCATTTCTCGAGAAGTGGCCCATGGCGCTTTTGGCTCTTTCATCGAAAGTGCCATCGCCCTTGTTGAGATACAGAAAATCCTGCTCTTCATAGTCGCTGGTCACGAAGACATCCGGCCAGCCATCGTTGTTAAAGTCTGCCACAGACAGGCCAAGGCTGAAATTGAGGCCACCCCCCTTGATGCCCGCCTGCTCACTGACATCATGAAAATACATCCCTGAATCAGCAGTGTCATTCCTGTACAGTTTGTTTCCAAACTGGGGATGCCTCGTATTTCTGAGCTGTGTTGTATTAAAGAAGGGTGCGTAGAAATGATTGCCATGATTGATCAGAAACATGTCCAGGTCGCCGTCGCGGTCGTAGTCAAAGAAGGCGGATTGAGTAGAGAAAGTACCGGGTGCATCAAGGCCATATGCTTTTGCTGATTCCTTGAACAGTGGTATGCCACCGGGCTTGCACCCCTGATTGACATAAAGTTCGTTGGAAAGAGCCCCAGGCTTGTCAAACCCTGAGTAGCAAACATACAAATCAAGCCATCCGTCAGCATTGATATCTACTACACTTACTCCCGTCTTCCACATCGACCTGCCCGCAACGCCGGCATCGGCCGTAGCGTCTGCAAATTGAAGATTGCCTTTGTTGAGATACAGGCGATTGCCAACCATGTTGCCTGTAAAGTAGAGATCGGAAAGTCCGTCATTGTTAAAATCAGCAGCCGCAACTCCTCCGCCATTATAAGCATACTCATACGTGAGAATATTGATCTCCTCATTTTCGGTGACCTCATTTCTGAAGTCAATACCTGATTTGGATTCAGGGACGCTGGTGTAGAGGGCAGACTTACGTTCGGTACAACCGGATAGTATCGCGGATATTGGAATTGCCAGAAAGACAACCCTGGCTGCGAGTGCGCTTAGGTTTTTCATACTAAAAAAATCAGAGGCCCCTGTTAAGAGGCCTCTGATCCATTGCTATATCATATGATTCTATTAGTTCTTCGTAAAGGTGTACTCGCCGGTGCCGGAGTGGAAAGTAACAACATACACGCCGGTTGTGGTAATCGGCAGATTGTCGCCGTTCTGCACACCCTTGCCATTCGGGAAGCTGTTGGAACCCCAGTTAGTGCCCCAATCGGCGTTGGCGCGGAATTTGGCACCGCCTGTTGCCGACAGATTCACCGTGCCAGACCACCGGTAGGGGTTAGTCGGGCTCTTGATCAGATTGGCATCTGAACTCCAACCCGTGAAGTCGCCGATGACTCCAATACTGTTATACGGGGTACTGTTGGCTGTCGGCGCAAGGAAGAACTCACCGGTTACGTCATGGAAGTAGACGAAGTAGGTACCGGCAGTCACCAGGATATTGTCGCCATTCCCTACACCGTAACCACTCGGGAATGTTTTTGAACCCCAGTTGGTGCCCCAATCATGATTCGCACGAAACTTCATTTGAGCATCACTGCCAAACGTATAGGTGCCTGTCCAAACATGAGGATCACTTCCGTCCTGGGTCAGGTCGATATCTGAGCTCCAACCCACGAAGTCGCCGATCATACTGATATTCGTGTAAGTTGTTGAGGCAACCGCAGTGAGTGTATACTCACCCGTACCAACATTGAAGTCGACTTTGTAGTATCCATCAGCACTTACAGGAATGTTCGGGCCGTTTGATGTGCCGAAACCATGGGGGAATGCAGAATCTCCCCAGTTATTAGCCCAATCGTCATCCGCACGGAACTTCACAGACTTACCGCCAGTGAGGAACAAGGTTACCGTCCAATCAGTGGGTGCTCCATTCGGATCAGGACGGCGCAGATCTGTGTCAGTACCCCAACCACCGGCAGTTGCATCGCCAATGATACCAATGCTGTTATAAGCCACATACGTAGTAATTGCTACAGTGGAAACATTGGAGTACAATACTGCGTCCTGCTCGTTGGTGGCCTTGATGCGGAAATCCACATCGCCGGTGGTGCCTGCACCAACACCTACCGCCACAGCCAGTTTGTTCAACTGAAACTTGGTGAATGTGGTGGAAAACGAGGACATGTCAACAGAAGTTGGTGTTGCAAAATCCGTTCCGCCCTTGGCATACTGGAGCTGATACTTTTTAACTCCCTTGTACCCAACAAAGGCAGCAGACCAGTTAAGGTCAAGTCCCTTCTCAGCCGCGGTGGCCACAGTTGCAGTTACAGCAGTAGCTGAGGGGGTCAGCGTAAGGTCGCCGTATGGAGTTACTGTGATTGCTGCCACAGCAGAAATCTTAGACTCATTGCCGTTGGCTTGTGAAGCCACCACTTTGGCTTCCACGCTGAAAGACTGGCCGATGGTAGCCCCCAGTTTCAGGGCGGCGGCGTTGATCTCCTTACCCAGCAGTGCACCTGTCAGCACACCCGTGAAGTCCTTGTGGTAGAATGTGGCAAAATTGCTTCCAACAGCGCCCACCATCACAACAAACTTCGTGTGCTCAATTCCCGTCGTAAACTTGGGGTCGTTCCAATTGAATTTGATGGCTTCGGACAATGAGTCTGCTGCTGTAATAGCAACTGTTGTAGTCGTAGGCGTAGCAGCAAAGGTCTCAGTGCTCTGCGTAAACTTCGGCGTCGGATCAACAGTGGTGGTACAGGAAATGGCAACCGCGACTATCGCGGCAACCCAATAATATCTCCATGAACTCTTCATATTCTTCTAATTATTCAAATGAAAATTTACCTGTCTTAAAATTGACTGTGATCTTATAGGCTTTTGCTGTTGCGGGTGATACGAAGTCATTGCCTTCTGGTTTGAAGGTATCGCCGGCAGGGTTATTGCCTTGTGCACTTCCCGTAAAACCATATTTGTGCGACCAGTCACCGTACACAGGCACAAACAAATAGCCAGAGCTTGCGTTGATGTTGAGGCTCTCTATAACAAAAGTGTATGCGTTCACCTTATTGAATCGCTGTGCAACCAATTCAGCATCGCCGCCGCCCATCCAGTTACCAGGAGTAGCTGCACCGGTGATGTATAACTTATCAGGCACGGGATACACTACATCCAGGTACGTGGTAATGTTGATCTTTACCACATTGGAGTAAACGGGTGCGCTGCCGCCGAACAGCGTGGCCTTGATCCGGAACTCAAACGCATGCGAAACAAAGTCTTTCAACTCCATCCCGGAAAGTGCCGTATTGAGCTCTTTTACGGTAAACGCCGTGGACAACTCTTTTACGAATCCAAGGTTCACCGACTTGGGGTTGGAGAAATTGGATCCTGTGGTGTCAATTTGCAGGAGGTAATTGACATCCTGTGTGTTGACACCATTCGAGTATGTGTAGTTCGGATTGGTCCAGCTGAACTGCAGTGAGCTGTAGTTCTCCCTGGCCTTTTGCAGGACAAGGTCGCTCGAAGACGAAACGGTCAATTGCGGCGGCGTGCTGCCGGTAAGGGTAACTTTGTCCTCTACCTTATCGCAGGAAGTCATGAGGAACCCTGCCAGCGAAAGCGCGAAGAGGATTATGATTCTTGTGTGTTTCATAGTCGTTCTCAATTTTATTGGCTTAGTAACCTTCATTTTGTTTAAGGTTGGGGTTGTTGGAAATATCCGCGGCCGGGATCGGGAAAATGGCGCGTTTGTCTTCGATGCTCGTTCCACTCTTCACACCGCCTTTCCAGGGCCAGAGATAGGAGGATCCTGTGAATTTACCAAAGCGGATCAGGTCAGGACGGCGATGTCCTTCCCAATACAGCTCACGGGCGCGTTCATCGAGAATAAAGTCTAATGTCAGTTCTGCATCGGTAATTGCACCAGGGGCATTCCCCGCGGTGACGTCACCAGAGCGTGTGCGGATCGCGTTGACATAGTTGAGAGCCTGGGTGCGGTCACCACCTGCACCGCCGCGGAGGGTAGCCTCAGCATACATCAGGTATGCGTCTGCCAGCCGGAACATCGGAAAATCAGTATCCGGGAATGTGGTGTTACCGGAAGGGTTGGGAGAACCATTGGATGTGATGTCGCGGAATTTCCACACACCATAACCCTGGGTGCTCACGTTCACGGCATCGATTTCCTTCGACTGACCCTTGTCTTCCTTGTTAAATATTGCGCGGGCTTCGGTCAACGAACTGAATTTGTTTACAAATGCTGAAGTGGCGCGCAAACCAGACCAGCCACCGTCACCACCACCTGCATTGCCCTTTACCATTACCTGAACAATGTCGTAGGCCTGAGAGCGGTTGCCATCGTAGTTCTGCGAGAAGATGATTTCTGTATTGTTCTTGTCATTGTCTGCGCGGAACAGATTTGCATACACAGGCGAGAGCGTATAGCCGTCACCAATCACTTCATTCAACTGTGTAATAGCATCACCATATTTATCTGTGTTGATATATACCTCAGCGTTGAGATAGAGTTTGGCGAGCAGCATGGCACAGGCAGCCTGGTCAGCGCGACCGTACTCAAAACGGGGCGCGCCCATTTTGGGCTTGATGTCTTTCAATTCAGACTCTACATAAGTGAACAACTCGGCGCGGGTCTTCACCGGAGGGAAGTAAGCGCCGGGGAGGTCTGCCTCAGTGACAAATGGCATCTTGCCAAACAGGTCAATGCCATGGTAGTATGCCAGCGCGCGCAGGAAGCGTGCCTCTGCATTGAACTTGACCAAATCAGCATCTGTCTTGCCGGCGGTTGCACGAATAAACTCATTCGAGAGAGCAACCACGTTCATGATCCGGGCAAACAACGCAGTCGGGATGTTGTCTGAAGGCACCCACGTATTGTAATGCAGGTTGAAAATCGTGCCATTGGCATCGTTGGGGTAAGTCCATACCGCCTCATCTGTTGTAAGCTCATTCATGTACCAGAGTGAGCGCACAAAGCAGCTAAACCCTTCGTCAACACCAGCCACGTCGCCATTGCCGGCAGGCCCTTGCTGGCCTGTCAATGCAAACGCGGCATACAACTTGGCGAGGCCTTGCTTGTAAGACTGTGTATCTGTGTAGACATCACTGGCCGTGGTGGTGAATGGATCATTGGGCTTGACGTTCAAGTCCCCCACACAGGAGAAGAGCAGTACTGCACTCAGCAGCATCCCGCCAACTGATCGAATTGTATTGTTATGAATTTTCATAGTTGTCAATCTTTGCTGATTAAAAAGTAACATTCAGACCCAGCAGGAAGGTTCTTGGCCGCGGGTAGATATTGTTATCAATACCGCCGTCCACCTCAGGGTCAATACCTTTGTACTTGGTAATGATGAAGGCATTCTGGACAGTACCGCTCACACGAGCCTTAAGACGCTGACCGAGCACGCCATCCAGTGTATAGCCAACACTGATGTTATCCATCTTGAAGAAGGATGCGTTCTGGACATAGTAGTCAGAATAAATCTGCTGGCTGGAGAAATTGGTGTCGGTAATGGAGTGCAGCGTATTATTAAAGTGCTGCAGTGTGTAGATGCCGTTGTAGAAGGCGTTACCTGACTGCACATTATTATAGACATAGTTGCCTATGCTGATCCGGCCAGAGAAGGAGAAGTCAAGTTGCTTGTACTTCAGGCGGGAGTTCAAACCAATCAGATAATCAGGAACCGGCCTTCTGTAGCGGTACTTGTTGTTGTCGCTTCCTACAACAGGTCCGCCCTGACCAGAACGATCCACATACAATCCCTCAATCGGTTTGTTCTGCTGATCATATATCTGCTGGTAGACAAAGAACGAAGAGGCAGGATAGCCTACCTGATGGTTCTGAATGAAAGCACCTACGCCTACTCCGCCTAATGAGACGCCAGGGTATGATGGATCACTAGACAAGTTCAGCTTGGTAATCTTGCTTGAAATGGAAGTGAAGTTTGCACCGACATTCCAAACCAGGTCTGGAGTCGAAATGACATCTGCCTTCAACGTCAATTCAACGCCTTTATTCACCATGCTACCAACGTTGGTCGTCAGGTAGTTGGAGAAGTTTACACCATTGGGAATCGGAATGAAGTTCAGCAAGTCGGTGGTATTCTTCTGGAATACCTCAACGGAACCTGTGATACGGTCATTCATAAAGCCGAAGTCAAGTCCGATGTTGGAAGTGGCTGTTGACTCCCAACGGATGTTGCCATCGTAGGCATTAGGTCTTGCAGTTGTATAGAAAGCCGGTGTTCCATCTGTATTGTAACCCAACTGGTACTGAGTCTGGTTGTCAGAGTACTGATAGGTAGCCAGGTAAGGGAAATAGCGGCCTTGTACATCCTGCTGACCTGTTACACCGTAGCCGGCCCGCAATTTCAGATCTGAGAAGAAATTCACCCCTGAGAGGAATGACTCGTCCTTCAACTGCCATGCCAGCGCCACTGAGGGGAACAAACCCCATCTGTTCTTGGAACCAAAACGGGAAGATCCGTCGTCACGCAAGGTGGCTGTAATCAAATACTTGCCTTTGAAGCTGTAGTTAACACGTCCAAAGAAGGACACGAGGTAGTTCTGGCTCTTGAAGGGAACCACTTTTGCCACAGGAATCTGCTTGTTCTGGGTGGAGTTCACACCATCGCGATAGAAATGCTGCCATCCATAGCCTGCAGTGAGGTCAATCTTGTGGTCGCCAATCTGTTTCAGGTAATTGCCATAGATATCAAGCAGTTCAGATTGGTTCTTGCCTGAGTATGTATTGTTTCGTCCGACCAGTACACCGTTGTTATTGGCAAACGCTGCATTTTCCGGAGCCCTGTTAAAGCCATCGCTTGTGGCGCGGTCGAAACCAGCGTTCACGACTACCTTAAGATCAGGAAGGAAAGGAAGTTTATACTCTGCCTTTCCGTTGACGATAAACCGATCCGACTTGGCGCGGTTGTCGGTCTGGTTCAGCAAGGCTACCGGGTTGGCGGGCGCATTGACAGCGCCTTTGCTGAGCCAGGTAAAATAACCACCGTATTGACTCGCATTGGCGTCGTAGATGTCCTGGGTCGGATCAAACACAACGGCTGATCCCACCGCACCAGCGTCACCGAAGTTGGTATTGGTCCAGCTTGCCTTGGTGCTGAAGTCAATTTTAAGATTGCCATCAAGCAAGGTGGGGTTCAAATTCAGGTTGATGGAATTGCGCTGATTGGATGTGGTCTTCAGAATACCCTGCTGGTCCGTGTAGCCATACGACACACGGTACGGCAGGTTCTTGAAGGATCCCGCGACATTGAGGTTGTGGTCATGTGAAACAGCCGTGCGGAAAATCTCTTTTTGCCAATCGGTGTCGGCCGCACCCAGTTTGGCAAGTGCTGCATTGTCAATGCCATATTTACCGGACTGCGCCATAGAGTTCACCATGGCTTTGTACTCAGTGGCATTGAGCACGTCAACATATTTAATCGGAGAAGCCACCGACACGTTTGCGTTGTAGCTGAACGTCGGCTTAGCACTCTTTCCCTTTTTTGTAGTGATGATAATGACACCGTTTGATGCGCGGGAACCATAGATGGCTGTAGCGGAAGCGTCCTTGAGAACGGTGAATGTTTCAATGTCATTCGGGTTGATCGTGGCGAGCGGGTTGGCTACGCCGCCCGGAGATGTGTTATCCACCGGGAATCCGTCAATCACAATAAGGGGGTCATTGCTGGCATTGAGTGAAGCACCACCGCGCACGCGGATGGTAGCACCAGCTCCGGGAGCACCACTGTTGGTGGTGACCGATACACCGGCGAATTTACCAACAATCAGGTCCTGGGGTGAAGTCAAAACACCTTTGTTGAAATCGCGTGTGGACATATTGATGACGGCCCCCGTCGCATCTTTCTTCTGGACCTCACCGTAACCCACCACTACTACTTCCTGCAGAGAAACTGCGTCTACCGCCAACACCACATCAATGGTTGTCTGGCTTCCCACCGCAATCTCCTGAGTGGAGTAACCAATGTACGAGAATGATAGGGTGGTGCCCTCAGCCACAGAAATGGAATACTTTCCATCACCATCAGTGGCTGTCCCGTTGGAAGTCCCCTTTACCACTACGTTCACACCTGGCAGTGGCGAACCGTCGTCCCCGGAAGTAACCTTTCCGGAGATCAGCCTTTCTTGTGCTAAGACAGTGAAGGAGCTGCACACAAGCAACAGCATCAAAATCCTCCTCAGATACAGATAGAGTTTAGTCATAGAAGAAATTAGATTAAGGATGAATTATGTATCAAAAATCGATTAACGCGCGACACTAAGAACGCTGCCGTTGCCCCGCAGCCTACCGGTCATCACTTACAAACATGCCAATAACCCGGTCAATATCCGGTGAAATTAAGTAAAAAAAGTCACTTTCAACCGTTTGCGTAATTGTTAACATCGTATCTGCTGCCCTCGGTCAAGAAGCTCGTAAAAGCAGCTTACGACTTATGACATTCGTCATGTCACCTGCTAATTATTATAGGTGGGAAGCTTCCCGGTTTGTTAAATGTTTTCGGGCAGACAGGGGTCTGTTCTCAATCAAAGTGGCTGAAATCAACCGAAATTCAGACGTTGATGGCTCTGCCCGTTTGACGCCTGAACCAAATCAGCCTCATGGCCACAAAAATGAAAGGGCCGGTGATTTGTTTCCCGGCCCTCCTGCAGTTCCCAGAAAATTCAATTCCCCCCAAACAGGGAATTGATCATGCGGATTGAAACGGACTGTCCTTCCCGCTCAAAGTTGAAACTACAGTCCGTGAAATCCGGACCCCCAAACATGGGTTTGAAATCATTTGAAAAAGCAAATGGCTCTGAGGGTATGCCCAGCATACCAGTATCCAGGTCGCCGTTGCCATTTTCATCCTGAAATATGGCAATAGCATATTCCCCAAACGGGAGCTGATCAAATACTATTGTGCAGGTCTCTTTGCAACTGACCGCCTGGGAAGTCACCTGCAACTGCGAATCAGGGAACTTCTTACCCGGCTTGAAGATACCAACGTGGACCATCCCGGCCTTTTTAACGTTGGACATGGTCACTACCAATTTTCCGGTGGCGGTCTGGCCGTAGCAGGATGGGAGTACACAACACAAGAGAAGTACAATGAGGGCTTTCATAGAATTTGATTAATGACAATTCTTCAGAACTTCTTCCGTCATCTCCCGGCCCCACATTGGAGTCAATTCGTTTTCCGGCTGAAATGAATCGTACTGAGCCAGTGCCTTGCGTGCCGTTTCACATGCACCAGCGGTTGACGCATTGAAAAAGCGGGCTGTGCCCAATTCCATTTGTGCCAATAAGCCCAGTGCACGTGGATTGCCCGGTGACATAGCCAACGCCTTGTTAATGGCACCGAATGCCATGGCGGAATACTGTTGACCGCGGGCTCCGGGATCTACGGTTACCCTGATCATATAAACAAATCCTTCCATGGCAGTAATCTCTCCATTTGCTGGTTGCAGCGCTTGCGCCTTCTGGACACTGGCGAGCGCCAAATCAAGATACTGATCCTTGCGCGCTGCGCTCGTCTCCCGAATGGCCAGCATGATGTTGCCGAACGCACTATAATATAAGGGCTCCCAATGCTGTGATTCCACCTGGGCAATTCTGTCGAATGCATTCACCGACGTTTGCAGCAATTCGGGAGAATTGGCCTGGTACAGGGTCGCAATTTGCCGGGTCATGGATTCCACATACCGATCGGTAGGGTTGGCCATGCCGCAGACTACCGCAAAAATGAGAAGAGCTTTCATACTTGAAGAAATTAGAGGTTGGGTAGTTGATTAACAGTTTTATTTTTACTGATGGTGTAGAACAGTCCGATAAACAGGAAGTGCTTGGCTGGTTGGCGAATAGGTCTTGCCGCAAATGCACCCGATGCATCCGGTGTCGAACTGTATTCATATCCGAACACATTGTCACGTCCCAGCAAATTGGTACATGACAAATACACAATCGTACTGGGGTTTGGAAGGTAGCTGATGTTAACACTCAGATCATGATAGGATGGCGTGCTTTGTGATTGAAACTGCTCTGTCGCAAGGTTGGGATTGTAGTACGGCCGTCCGCTCGCAAAACTGTATGTGAACCCGACCTGTGTTTGCAAGGGGGTGATGAAATGCTTGTATACAAATGAGAAGTTGTGTCTGGAGGCAAAGGAAGGAACAGCCGCTGAAGGGAAACTGAGGTAGTCTCTCCGGGTATCAAGGAATGAGTAGGAAACCCAATAGTCAATGTTGCGAAATGTCTCCGCATCTCTCCAGAATAATTCAGCGCCTCTTGCGTACCCTTGCCCGGAATTGGTAAGCATGTCTGGGGTCAACGCATCAAATTTGATCAGGTTCTGATACTGCTTGTGATATGCTTCCACTCTGAAAGTCCGGCGGTCAGTCACGCGCTGGTAATTGATGATGAGATGAGTTGCCTGCTCTTCCAGCAGTTTTGAATTCACCCGCAGGTACTGGTTTTTCGCCGACTGTCTGAAAACGCCATAGGCCAATCCGAATTGCCCGCGCCGGCCAGGCTTCCATGCCAATGAGATCCTGGGGTCTACTGAAGTTCTGCCGAGCAATGCATTGTGCTCTAACCGCCCACCCAGCTTGGCAACGATCCTTGAACTTGACAAAAGTTCTGCTTCAGAGAATAGCGCTGTAATACGCTCCCTGAAAGCTGCCCGCTCTGTTCGGCCCGCTAGTTCATTGTACCGGTCGGCGTGATAGTCTCGCTGGATTATTTCCGCGCCGTGATGCCATTCAATCGAAGAACTCAGCGAGTGCTCGGCCACTATCTTGGTGTGTGTCCCGGCTTCAACCTCCTCCATGGGCTTGCCATCCAGCAGAACCTTGTTTCGAAGCAAGGTATAGGACAGTCCGCTGCGAATGCTCCACTTTTCATTGAGATCACTTCTGTATGCCAGATTCCCATACCGATACTGATTGGTCAGATCCATCAAGGTCCGTAAAGATGGATTTGCTATATCATGTTGCCATAATGAAAAAGAAGACTCATTCCAGGTGCCGAATGCCTTGAGTATTCCCTTCCCGATTTGCTGACGGTAGGCAGCGGTGCCTTCTGTTGAAACCACGGGCTCACGCCAGTCTATCCTTTGGTTGATCAGCTTGGTATAGGGTCGCAGATTCGTGTACTGGATTTTCCCCGAAAAGGAGGACTGCTTCCACACCTGCGTGTGCGCCACATCACCACCAACAGAAAGAAGCCCAAGGTCTGTCTGATTATATTCTGCTTTGTCTTTTGAATTGAGCACAAGCGCGGACGAAAGCGCCTGACCATATTCGGCTGAATATCCACCCGTGCTGAAGCTTGTGCCTTTGAACATGAATGGCAGGAATCTTCCACGCGTTGGGGTGTTGGGTGCTGCCGGGCTATAGGGATTAAGCACCAGCATACCATCCACAAATGTTCTGGCCTCATCACTATCGCCGCCGCGGACAAACAAGCGGCCGCTCTCGCCAACCTTTTGGGTGCCCGGCAATGAATTGAGCGCTCCGGCAATATCCGCCGTAGCACCCGCTGTGGTTGCGATGTCCAATGGCTTAAGAATGGTACGGCGTCGCTCTTCGCCTGCTGTGAAAGCACCGGCAGAAATTACCACTGCGTCCAGCTGACTGACCTCCTCCTCCAGTGTAAAGTTGACGGTGAGATTACCTCCCTTAAGTTGGAGGGCTCGCTCAAGTGTCTGGTATCCTATCGATGAAACAGAGAGAATTCGCTCGCCGGTTTCATGTGTGTTGAAAGCAAAATAACCGGCAGTATCTGTGCTGGCTCCATCATAGGAGTCCTTGATAAAGACATTCGCGCCGGGCACCGCCATTCCCCTGACATCCCGAACTTCACCGCGAATAACCGTCTGCGCCGATGCTGTGAAGCAGATGACTAATAATCCAGATAAGAAAAGGTATTTCATGCCGTGCGAGTAACACACAAATGTGGTACGCCGGGGAATGGCTACCCAATCTGAGTTACCGCAGCGTCAGGATGACCAGATGAACTGTTGATTTCCGCCACCGAAGGCTTAGCGGACAATTACCAGTTTTTGTCTGTAGAGCCCTGAAGAAGACTCCAACTCAACAAAATAGAGTCCAGGCGAAAGGCTGCTGGTGTTGAGCTCGGCAGCCGCACCCGATGTAGTGTATGGAACTGTGATAGGCTTTCCCGACTCGTCTTTCAGTCGCACCAGATTGACAGGTGTTACATCAGGCAATGAAACTTTAACCTGATCCGAAGCCGGATTAGGGAACAAGCGGACGCCTGAAATCTCATTGGCATTGACTACTGTACAGACCTCGTAGGGTGTGGCTTTCCCGTCGAGGTCCACCTGCGTTAGACGATAGTAGTTGTACCCCGGGGCAGGAAGCGGATCCAACATGGTATACTCCCGGAAAACTGAAGTTGTGCCGGCACCGGAAACAGAGCCTATCGAGTTGAATCTTCTGCCGTCCACTGATCGCTCAATGTCAAAACGCCCGTTGTTAATCTCACTGGCCGTGGCCCAGTCGAGTTGGACTGTAAAGCCCGCCGTGAGGGTGCAACTGAAGTCTACCAATGTGACCGGCAAGGTATTGAAGTTGTCGGTGGTGCCGATCGTGAAAGGACTGTTAGGGGTGCTGAAGACATTCACAGCACTTGAGGTGACAACGGTGCCTGCCACGGTCGTGCCTGTCGTTCCACCATTCCCCTGATCAACCCATTTGGCAGTGGCAACATCCCAACGGGCCACACGCAGTGATGGCAGATTCCCAACACCACCACTATTGGTATTCCAGTTGAGTGTCACGCCAACGTTAGAGGATCCGGTCGTACGGTTTAACAGCCAGTATTCTGCCGCACTGACATGATCTAGCGTAGCACCTAATTGGGCCAAAGGGAACGAGGCATTGGCACTACCGTAAATATATCGCGCAGTAAAGGCATCGGTTGCCAGAGTGGGTGCTGAGATGCCGATAGGTTGATAGAATCCACCAGCGCCAACCGGGAAAGTGAAAGCCGCATTCCCAATCTTTGTTACAAGACCATTGACGTAGCTGGCGTTGCTGGCGCCTGTCACGGACGAGCCATTCAGCAGGTTAAATGTTGCGTTCTGATTCACTATACCATTTATCAATGTCAACTGATTGCTGACCTGATGCGTGCCCGACGCCAGTGTAACACCTGCACCGTTGTTGATGGACAAATTGTAAAAAGTCTCGGTCACCGTTGCATTGATCGTGCTTAGGCTGCTCCCTGCAAAATTGACGGACCCGGTGTTGGGCGTCAGTGTGCCGCTATTCGTCCAGTTGCCGTACACATCCAGCGCATTGCTTCCGGCAGTGGTAAGGCTTGCAGCAGGCAACGGATTGGTGTATGTGCCTGCGGGCACTGCGCCGTTGATAGTAATAGACCTGACCACCGCACCCACTCCTCCGATCACAGGCATATTGACAACCCCTGTTGCCGGGATGAGTGCGTCTGTTGTAAGGGTAGGCACGGATCCGCACCAGTTTGAAGCCGTAAACCAATCATTGCTTGTGGCGCCGGTCCAGATGTTGGTGCCCACAGGTTGGGCCACAGGGGTAAAGGTCACATTAAGCCCGGAACCTCCTGCGCCCTGCACCAACTGTACTTCTACCTGCGAGTTGGGGTTGAGTACACCTGTCCACAATGCCGTGTGTGAGTCACAACATCCCACGTGCTGGGCTACGGTTACACCATTGACAATCAAGTATACGTAGTCATCATGGTATGGCACGTTGATCTGGTAAGTGCCGCAGGCAAATCCTGTCCTTTTGAAGCTAAGACTGATATTGGTCGCGTTCATCGCACACCCTTGCCAAACGGTTCCATTTGTGGCATTGGCAGTGGAGGGCGCTGCACCACTGGCCCACCGTGTGGTGGTGTTGAAGTCATAGCCCGTGGTTCCACTTCCGTTTTCAGTATAGAAGCCCTGATAGTTTGTGCCCACTGTTGTGGAATTGAATCCGTATACATTCCATGTGCCGCTGGGGAAAGAGGTGTAGGCAGGCAGCGGAAGAACGGTGATTGTCGTGGTCGTAAAATTCGCCGAGCAATTGTTGCTTCCAGTCACTGTATAAGTCGTAGTGGTGGTGGGCGTCGCTATAACCTGATGCCCGGTAGTGGCGCTCAATCCGGTGGCAGGATTCCACGTATAGGTGTTTGCCCCGGAGGCCGTCAACGTAATTCCATTGGCAGGACAGTAGGTTCTGACCGCAGTCGGTGTGACACTGGTTGAGGGAAGTGGATTAACCGTAAGCGTGTTGGTTGCATTGGCTGAGCACCCGGTTCCGCCTGCATCTGTCATTGTGCTGATAAGGGTGTAATTGCCAAGTGGTGTTGCTGCGGTTGTTTGAAGAATGGGATTGGCAAGGCCGGGATTGGGGACAAAAGAAATAGTAGGTTCGTTTGGCGACACAGACCAGCTGTACGTGGCTCCCGTGTACGTTGATGTTGCTGTCAGGGACGTTGTTGTTCCTGCGCAAATAGTGACACTCGGACTGATCACTTGTGGTGATCCGCTGGAGGGCGCAAAAGTCACCTGCAACTGTCCGGGGCCTCCGTTGTTGATCAGGCGCATTTCGACCTGCGAGGCGGGGCCGAGGAATCCAGTCCACACGTTGGATTGCAATGTGGATGTGAATGCATTGTTCTGAAAAACCTGGACACCGTCCACAAAAAGTGTAAATCGATCATCCTGGTAGTTCACATCAACCTGATAATAGCCACAGGTGAAGTTGGTCCTTTTGAAACTCATGGAGTAGTTTGTGGACACAGTGGGCGGGGTAAAAAGACAGCCCTGATAGCCAAGACCTGTGGCAGCGTTGGCTGCCGAAGGCCCCGCATTGTTACCCCACCTCGAGGTCGTATTGAAGCTCAGGTTATTTTCTGTGTAGTAACCGTAGTAGTTTGTGTATGTAACATCATTGAAGAATGCGTACACGTTCCATGTACCGTTTCCGAATGTAGTAGTAGCCGGAGCGGGTGGTACACTCTGTGCATTGACCGTGATGGTGGCTGTATTGCTGTTTGCGATACCCGCACACCCATTGTCACCAGTAACTGTATAAGTTGTTGTAGACGCCGGATTGGCAGTAACGGTGTAACCGATACCGGATCCGGGCGTCAGGCCTGTCGTTGGAGTCCACTGATAATTGGTTCCTCCGCTTGCCGTCAAAGTTGCTGTCGTTATCCCAGAGCAAATGTTGGTAAGGGTGCTGGTGGCCGTGATGGTGGGTTTGGCATTGCTCACAGTAACTGTGACAGTGGCACTGACAGAGCAGCCAGACGTCGCATCTGTACCAGTGGCGGTGTAGGTCGTGGTAATCGTGGGTGCAGCAGTCACTGAGGCTCCGACGCCGGAAGCCGGAGTGAGGCCGCTCCCAGGACCGTTGGGCGTCCATACATAAGAGAGCGGGAGCACTGAAGAAACAGTCAGTACACCAGGATTGACAGGCGCAGCGCATTGAACAATATTGGGAGAGACCGTCAGTGGATTGGCGGCCGGAGCAAGGTTGATCTGCAATTGGCCAGGGCCGTTTAAGTTGACTAAACGGTACTCCACCGTTGAAGTGCTGTTGAGGAAACCACGCCAGACATTGTTTTGAGCGGTGCCTGTGAATGTAGTGTTCTGAAATACAAGTGCGCCATTCACGTAAACCGCCAATTGGTCATCCTGATAAGGCACGTCAATCTGATAATAGCCACAGGTAAAATTTGTTCGCTTAAAAGCAATACCATATTGGGTTGCGCCCACAACGCTGCACCCGCTGTACCCGGGAGCACCGGCAGGGCTCGAGGATGAGCCATACTGGGTTCCGGTATCGAAACTCAACCCTGCCACTGTGTAAAACCCTGCATAGTTGGTGAAGCCGGCCAATGTTGTGCTGTTGTACACATAGGCATTCCAACCTGCGGAACCAAAAACGGAGGGATTCCCGGTCGTGGCTCCAATCACAAGGTTAGTTCCGTTGTCGGGGCTGGCGATACCAGCGCCGGGGTTTGAACTGACTACCCGGATCCGATATCCTGTGCCCGCCGGCGGGTTGCCGATGTTTGCACTGATGGTTCCGGCTGTGTTGGCTGTTACTGTGCCAATCACGGTAGGGCTTGCAAAACTACCTGCGGCATCGGATAGTTGGGCTCTGAAGATATTGGCCGACGGTGTATTGGGAAACCCGCAGTTGTTGGCCAGTGTAAAGGCGATAGAAATATTCTGTCCCTGGCAAAAACTGGTGCTGCCACCGGTAATGGTAGGTGCATTCAATCCAAAGCCATTGATTGTGAAGGCCGCTGACTGCGTGCTGGTAATGGAAGGATTGGTGCCTACAACCTGAATTCGATAGGCAGCGCTGGTAGGGAGTGTAAGCGGCAAAGTGACGGAAATTGCGCCTCCGGTTGTGGCACTGACTGCGGCGCTGATGCTGACAGGAGAAGCAAAACTCCCGGAGGCATCGGACAACTGCACAGTGAATGTATTGCCGGGGAAGAAGCTGCATCCGGTAAGATTGTTCGTAATGTTGAAGGTGGCGCCCGCACATTGCGTTGACAAGCCGGTCGGCGCATTGAGGCCTGGTGAATTGATGGTGAGGTTACCGGTTTGATTGCCTGTGATAACCGGGTTGGATGATACCACCCGCATTCTGTACACAGTGCCAGCAGTCTGGTTGGTTGGAATCGACACCGGAATGGCACCACCGGATCCGGAAGTTACCGAACCTATGTTGGTAGCACTTGCAAAACTGCCAAACTGATCTGATAACTGCACTGTGAAGGTGTTACCGACTCCAAAAGAGCAAGCCGTGGCAAGGTTATTGGTGACGTTGAAGGAGGCACCTTGACAAAAAGAAGCCGACACGGTTGGTGCATTGATGCCTAGCGCCGTAATGGTGAAAGCTGCTGACTGCGCACTGGTTATTGCCGGGTTGGTTGAGACCACTCTGACACGATAGCTGGCCGATCCTGCTGTCGTTGATGGTAGTGTGACGCTGATGTTTCCGCCAGAAGTTGTGTTATTGCTTCCAATGTTAACCGGAGATACGAAGCTGCCCGCCCCGTCAGAAAGTTGTACAGTGAAAGTATTCCCTGTGCCAAAGGAACAGGTGCCTGCGAGATTGTTGGTGACATTGAACGTGGTGCCCGCGCAACGTGTGCTGAGCCCGGTTGGCGCAGAGAGCCCCACGGCACTTATTGTGAGCGCAGCACTTGACGTTGCGGTACCCGCACCGGGATTACTCCCTATCACACGAATCCGATAGGCAGCGCCTGCAGTGGCAGTGAGGGGGAGGGTAACCGAAATGGACCCGCCGCTTGTACTGTTAGCCACGGTGCCCAGCGAGACAGGGGCAGCAAAACTACCTGCATTGTCAGACAGCTGGATGGTAAAATTGTTGACCGCGGCGAACCCGGTAGCGGTGTATGCCACCGTGACGTTCGCTCCGGCACACAGTGTACCTGGTGGGTTAACCGATGTGACGGTAGTACTCTGAGCAATTGCGGTCAAAGAAAGAACCAGCAAAAGGGATGTCCGGACTACAGCACCAGCCGCGCTGCGAAGGGACCAAAAATGGGTCATTCAACAGTAGATTAAGCCAAAAAGACCCTAAAACTAACTTCCCCGGAGGCCTTGGAACGGAGTGCATTTCTCAATTATTACAGCAAACGATTGCTGTTTGAATGATTTTCAAAATTGAAGACCATCCAATGTGGTATGTATGCATAACAATTGAAATTATTGATTGATAGACGTATTGCAGCGGTGCCATTAATGAAAGGGCAAAGGGTCATCTCAAGAAACAAAAGCAAAGCCCGGCAAGTTGCCAGGCTTCGTATTCATCGCTGTATGCAGCCTAGAAATTCACGCGCCGGACTACACTGTTTCCATCGGAAATGAGCAAGGCCCCTGAAACAATAGTCACCCCGGAAGGCAACCGCAAGCGCGCCATGGTTGGAGAACCACCGTCGCCCGAGTAGCCTTCCACACCATTGCCTGCCACTGTGCTGATCTTTCCGTCGATGGCGCTCACCATTCTGATGGCATGATTCCCTTCATCTGCGATATACAGGTTGCCTGCGGAGTCAACTGTCAGACCGTGTGGCGCATTCAACTGGCCAGCGGTTGCGGCAGCACCATCACCTGCAAGACCTGAAACACCATTTCCGGCTACCGTTGTAATTACACCATTACTCGCATTCACCTTGCGAATCACATGATTACCGCAATCGGCGATGTAGAGATTGCCGCTTGCATCCAATGCAACGGACTTGGGCGAGCGCAATTTGGCCGCCGTGGCTGCAGCGTTGTCACCTGCATAGCCACCCTGACCACTTCCTGCGACAGTGGTGATGATTCCGGTCTGGTGATCCACCCTGCGGATAACATGATTGCCGGCATCTACAATGAAGAGATTCTCATCCTTGTCAACAGCTACGCCATACGGAGTCCAAAGCTTTGCTGCAATGGCAAGACCACCATCACCATCATAGCCCTGACCAATCGGACCGCTACCAGCGACGGTTTTGATAATGCCCGTCCCTACATTGATTTTCCGAACTACGTTGTTGGCAGCGTCGGCAATAAAAATATTTCCGGACGCTGCGACTGCAATGCCAAGAGGAACATTCAGGTGCGCCGTTGACGCCAGGCTGTCATTCACATCATATGCATCCGGATCAAACTGGTTGAATCCGATAAACACACCGGCCACAGTTGTTATCTTGCCACCCGTTGACAAATTGATCTTCCTGACAACATTCGCAGCGCCGTCGGCGATATAAACACTGCCATCAGGGCCTGCGGCAATGGCCGTAAGCCAGCCAAGTTTGGCACTCAGGGCCGAACCTCCATCTCCATCGTTGCCAAACTGGTCAGGTCCCTTGCCAGCTATTGTTTCAATGGTACCTCCCGCTGTGGTTCTGTTGCTTGCTGATTCATTCTGTAGACAAGCCTGAACCAGCACGATCAGACCTACCATGCAAAGCACTTGCAATCGATTCATATTTATTTGGGGTTTTGCCTCAAAACGCGGGAAGCCCAAAAAGATACAGAGGAACTTGAACGAAATTTCTACTCCTGCACCACTTCGATCTCCACCCTGCGATTCAAGGCTTGTTCTTTGGCAGTGCGGTTATCATTCAGCGGTTTTGTCATACCCATGCCTTCTGTCTGGATGCGGGAGCCATCAATCCCACGCCTTGTCAGAAATTCCCGCACGGCGTGGGCGCGCCTGAGTGAAAGTCGTTCGTTGAAAGAGGCCGATCCCACATTGTCGGTATGACCGGTAATGCGGAGTTTCCATCCAGGATTATGAGTCATCTGCGCCGCAAGTTCATCGAGAAATTTCTCTGTTTCATCATCCAGGTCGGTGCTGTTGAAGTCAAAACGGAAATGCAATACAATCTTCTCAATAAGCATAGGTTCGCTTCGGATTCGGCCGGCCCTGGCCGTTCCTGCCATGGATGACGAATCAATCTCCACAGGAACAATTTCTGAAGTGGAATCTTCCGGCACAGGTGTTACCATTTGGTTTGCTGCCAGTGAATCACTGCGCAGCGCATTCGAAGGCCTGGCAGGAACCGGACCTGGTTTCTTCAATGACTCCTGAACAGGTTTGCGCTTTCCTGCATTGGGTGACGGTCTTTTCGCAGATTTTGATTGCCTGTTGGGTTTGACTGGCACCCTGTAAGCGAGACCTATCTCCAGTGCGCCTGTGTTGCCCTCGTTCTTGCGCAAGAATGGAAAATCATAACTAAGCCCCAGTGTATACTGCTCCCGCCAGAGTTGCACACCCAGAATACCCGATCTGCCCACCGCATACCGAGCGATAAAGTCCACATGATCCGTCAGTTTTTTGGCAGCAGGAAGGAGGTCATACTGAAACCTCCCACCTGGAGTAATCACATTGGAACCACCACCGAAAGTCCAAAGCAAGTCAGGCAGAATTGACCATGCACCCTGGTGATACGCACGCCATGAACCCTGCAGTACACCTGTGGACGCAAGTGAAGTGGATGGATTCAACAGCTGACTTTTGTTGTTGAGGTCAAATATCGAAAAACCAATCTGCGCAATGGAGGCACCACGTCGGTCCTGTTCGCGCCAAAACACTCCCGAGCTGAACGTCAGGGTGCTGGCCCTGAGCGTGCCGAAGTTCTCTCCATTGTCTAACCCGGGGTCGAATCCATGACCAGAGACATATTGAGAAGCTGTGTAATAACCATTTGCATCAACTCGCTGCGACCGAAACAACCCTCGGAAACCCAGCGATAGTGTTTGATACTTTCCCGTTGTCAGATGTACTGCGTATCCAAGGCCGATTTCCTGAGTACGCAATAGCGGGCCTACCTTGTCATCCAGGAACGAAAGACCCACCCCCGACCAGGGCTGACCGGTGCTGCGATTAAGCAATGGATACTCCAACTGGAGGTTGTTTGAATTAATGGCAAAATCACCCCCCGTGCGCTGGCTGCGGAATAGAAATCCTGCACTGGCATAAGCGCTGTTGGCTAACCATGCCGGATTCACACGATTGGGCGCAAGGTTGTATTGGCTGAATTGAAAATACTGCGCCTCCACATTGGCAGCCAATGACAGCAGGAGGAGCAATATCGTCGTTCGAAATATCAACGAACCAGAAGAACTGAGCCGTTACGCCTGCCGTTGAGTGTGAGCGAACCACCCTGGGTATTTTCGCCGGCAATTTTCCAATAGTATGTCCCGGGTGGCTGAGGCGAACCATTCGTCGTTCCATCCCAACCCGTGGTCATTACCTGCGACGCATCGGTAGACGCATAGACAACAACCCCTTCCCGGTTGAATACTTCAAACCGAAAGCCGGTCGGGTTGTTCAATCCAAAGATTTTCAACTCATCATTTTTCCCATCTCCGTTAGGTGTAAACAAGGTCGTCACGAAGGCGTCCAGCAGAATATCAATCCGTACAGTGGCCGAGACAGCACATCCGATAGAATCCAGACCCGTGACTGTGTATGTCATATTGTTCACTGGCGTCGACACAGGATTGGGAATATCAGCCTGACTGAGGGAAGTAGGTGGGGTCCATGAATAGGACAATGCGCCCGAAGCGACCAACTGCACTGAACCACCTGGAGCAATTTGAAAGTGGTCTCCATTCAACTGAAGCACTGGCTCACTGAGCGCAACCTGAAAGTCTGCATCCAGTACACATCCTTGTACGTTTGTTCCGGTAGCCGTATAAATGGCATTGCTCCCGGGTTGAACGCTGACCGAATTACCTTGCAGGATTTGATTGGTGAGATTATTTGTCCAGGTGACTTGCTGCCATTCATCGGCAACGGTAAGTTGAATTGATTTTCCTTTACAAATGATCATTTGATCCTGGGTATGAACCGTGTCCTCAGGCGTAACTGTCACCGTATACAACTTAACCTGAGCGCAAGCAGCGGCGGTGCCGGGAACAAATGAAAATACCGTATCAGTAGCGTCAACTATCTTGGTGGCAGCGCTACCCAGAAAGCCCCTGGAAAAAGAAAACCACATGACTCCCTTATCCGTGCTTGACAGTTGAACAGGCATATCCTTGCAGGTGAAAATCTGTTGCTGTGCCACCTGACCGCAATTTCCTCCACCACCGCCAGAGACAGATGATGCGATTCGGGCATTGTCAATCCCCTGGATGACAAACTGGCTGATCACTCCCTTCATCAACAGAAAATTGTCAGTCGTGCGGCTTCCGTGCAAAGGCAGCAATCTTGCATTGCTTTCCTGGTCAAAATTCGAGTTGTACACCACCTGATCTCCGGACAATGCCCGGACATCATAAGTGATTGAACCAGATGGGGTATGGTCGTCCACCGATTGATTCCAGTACAAAAAAGTGCGGTTCAGCACCGGCACTCCAACCACATAGTCGGGCGATGCCGGTCCCATGTTGGGGGCAGCAATGTCATTTGTGACGAAACGCAACATCGATCCATCTACAAGTTGCAAGAGATCAGGATCACCGTCATTGTCATAGTCTGTCAGCGACTGAAAGAGAACGTGCTCAGCCGGGAGAGAAAGAGAGTCCCCGGTAGCAGTTTGAATCCAGCTCAGGTGTGCGCCGTTGCGGACGCCAGAGAGTATTTGATCAGCTTTTCCATCCATATCCACATCCAGTATGTCAGTGTGCGCTGAATCCAGTTGAAAATTTCCGGGGATTGTGTGAAAAGCAAGGCTGTCGTTGATGAATACACGACGATGACCCGATTGACCGCTGCAAATCAACAAATCAAACAAGCCGTCGTGGTCGAGGTCACCGCCAGAAATGACGGCTTCGGCTGCCAGGAGCTTTTCTGTGCGAATGGCTTCGAGGTTGGACTTCAGCCATCGCACCCATGTAGCAGGGCCCGCAGCACTTCGGCCGGTCAGGACCATGTCAGGAAATCCATTGCGATCCAGATCATGTACAACCAACTGGCTTGCCACAAATGATGTATCCCAAAGGATTTGAAAAGCACTTCCGTGGAACTGTCCGGCGTACAAGTGAGTATTGCCTGCTATTAGCCAGGTATCTGTTCCGGAGTTGTCCATGTCGAGCACTCCCACCGAGCGGATATCCGGCACCGGCAACTGAAGCGGTTGTGTCTGAAAGGTCAGGTTTCCCTGATTAATGAGCCATGCATAAGAAGGAACCCCCGCCTTCTGTCCCATCACCGCCACGTCCATCCTGCTGTCGCGGTTGATGTCTGTGAATGAAAAGACGGCGCTGTCCAATCCGGAAATTGGCAGTGCCTGCCAGCTCCAACCCGTACCGGTATTGCGAAAGAGACCGCTTTGGGAAGGTTGATAAGGGTACCCAATAAAAACATCTGGCAGTGTGTCGTTATCCAGATTCACCCAGTGTACGAATACATGCTTGTCTGCGAATGGCAACTGAATGGAATCTGCGCTCTTCCACTGCTGTGCTTTCACCTGAGGCGCCGCCCCCATAGCCAGGCAGAGGCCCCACATTATCAGGTGTTTCATCTCCTTATTTCTTTTGGAGCCGGAAAGTGAGTGGCATACTCATGCGCGATGAAACAGCGCGTCCATCAATCGTCGCAGGTTTCCATGCTGGCATTTGCCTGATGACTCTTCTGCTCTCTTCATCAAATGCGGGGCCGAGCGACTGAGTGATCATGATGTTGGCAGGCATGCCGGCTTCATCAATTATGAAGGAAACCGTCACCACACCTTCCACAGAATCCTTGAGTGATGCCTGGGGATACTGCAGGTTCATGTCAAAATACTCATACAAGGCTGGAAATCCATTGACGGGCTCAGCCTCGGTAAGCACCGGAGCGTGAATTGGGGATGGTTCCTGAAGTGAAGGTTTATCCACCTTAGGTTCGAGCTTCCGCGATTGTGCCGTTTCTTTCACTGCAGGATCAGGCAACTTTTGGGCAGGCAGAGCATCTTCGTTGTCCGGTTCCGGAGCACCCGTCTGTTCTGATGGATGAACCTGCGCCTTCAATGTGGGATCAGGTCGACTATGGGACCACCAAAGAACGGTTAAAGTTACAGCGGCGATAGCAAGGCCAGCCCACCGTCCTGCTCGCTTCAATCGAGTTATTTTCTTTTGCCGGAGGGTATGATGCGTCAGCAGCTGGTCAAAGTTCATGTGGCTGCGAATCTCCTCATCCGAGGGGTCCGGTATCTTCTTCATGATGATTGCTTCGTGTTTCGGTTTCACACCCTTTGCTGAAAAATTCTCTTCATTTTATCCAGAATACGATACGTTCTTACTTTCGCATAGACCTCCGAAATTCCCAAAATCATGGCGATGTCGCGAAATGGCAAGGCCTCAAAGAATCGCAGTTCAATGAGCTGCATTTCTCCGGGTTCAAGTTTATTGAGCACAACCGGCAGCAAGTTCCTCAGTTCCTCTTCACGGGTTTCGGGAAACATCTCAGCATATAAATCCGCAAAGTGTTCTTCATCCATACAGACTGTTCTCACTTTCTTCTGACGCCGGTAATAGTCCGTACACTCATTCAATGCTATGCGATAGAGCCAGGCAGAAAAAGGCAGTCCGCGAGGCTGGAATTGATGAATCCGGTTCAGCGCTTTAAGGAAGGTTTGCGCGGTAATGTCGCTTGCTGTGTCTTTGTCCGACACACGGTGCAGCACAAAAAGAAATATGGGCTTAAAGTAGCGCTCATATAAAGGCCGGAATTGCGCAGGATCTCTTTGGGCCGCTGCAATCCAGGTTTCCTCTGCCTGTGAGGATGTTTCAATGGTCTTCCCGATTTCCAACAACCCAGTGTATTTGTATACCAAACGCCATCATGACGAAAAGATACAAGATGGCACCCGGAATTTTTTCATGTCCCAACCGGCTATCCTGTACCATCCTGCCTTCAAACCTTTCCCGAAAATCATTGGTGCTCATGCTTCAGGGTGGTAAATTGAAAACCTGATTCCCGAACCATGGCTGTTCAACCGACCTATAAAAGTTCTCACCCCGGCATTGACGACCTTCGCGAGCAGGCGAAACGCAACATCCCCCGGTTTGCCTTCGAATACCTGGATGGCGGCTGCAATGAAGACGTCAATCTGATCAAGAACACCACTGAGTTGCGCTCAGTAGAACTGAAACCCTATTATCTGCAGAACTTTGGGGGGACCGACATGCGCACCGAACTCTTTGGCCACGTCTATGACGCGCCCTTTGGCATCGCTCCCGTTGGTTTGCAAGGGTTGATCTGGCCCAATTCGCCGGAGATACTGGCTCGAGCGGCCCATCGGCACAATGTGCCTTTTATTCTAAGTACAGTTTCCACTTCTTCCATCGAGCGAATCAGTGAGATCACCGAAGGGAAGGCGTGGTTTCAACTATATCATCCTGCAGAGCCTGCCATCCGCGACCATGTCGTTCAGCGCGCTGCCACAGCGGGTTGTCCTGTCCTGGTCCTGCTTTCTGATGTTCCCTCCTTTGGCTTCAGACCACGCGATATCCGAAATGGGTTGGCGATGCCTCCTCGTATGACCGCAAAGAACATCATGCAAATCATGGGAAAGCCTGGCTGGGCCTTGCGCACGCTCATTCATGGCCAACCCCATTTCGCGACCATGAAGCAATATATGCCCAAGGGAATGAGCATGAAGCAACTGGGCGCCTACATGAACAAGACCTTTTCTGGTCGCATGAATGCCGATCGGATTGCTCCTATCCGCGACCAATGGAAAGGAAAACTGGTGCTCAAAGGTGTGGCCAGCGAAGAAGACGCTGAGATGGCACTCCGCCTCGGGTTTGACGGGATCATTGTCTCCAATCACGGAGGTCGCCAATTGGACGCGGGGCAATCGGCCATCCGGTCACTTGAACCCATCGCTGCTAAATTCAGTAACAAAATGACGGTAATGATGGACAGCGGCATCCGATCCGGTCCTGATATCGCCCGCACACTCGCCAGCGGCGCACACTTTGCGTTCCTGGGCCGAACTTTCATGTATGGTGTCGCGGCCCTCGGAAATGAGGGTGGAGACCATACGATTTCCATTTTAAAAGTTCAGCTACAACAGGTGATGGAGCAGATTTGTTGCGCCCACACTTCAGCGTTTACCAAACACAAGATCTGACCCGCACGCGCATGGCAGCCACCGATTGGAAAAAGGAAATCAAGCCTCTCATCAGGAAGTACAAGGGGAAGAAACACCCGCTGGACTATCGGAATGCCTATGAGCTTATCGTCATGGTGGTGTTATCCGCTCAGGATTCAGATCGCAACATCAATAAACTCGCACCCGCATTTTTCGAAGCCTTTCCTGACATGCGTGCGCTCGCCGGGGCGGTGTCTGCTGATGTGATACCGCTGGTGCAGAAAATCAGAAACCATCGCAACAAGACCAAATGGCTTCTGGAATTGTCGAAGCAAATCAAGAGCGACGCACAAATCCCTGTGACATTGGAAGAACTGACCAGTCTTCCAGGAATAGGCCGCAAGTCTGCAAACGTGATCATGCGGGAGCTCAAGTTGAAGGCCGAAGGAATCATCGTCGATCTCCACGTAGTGAGGGTAGCGCCGCGACTTGGTATAGCAACCGGCAGCGATCCCAAGAAAATAGAAAAGCAACTCATGGAGGTAGTCAGTCCTGCCGACTGGGGTGAAGCCGGTATGGCCATTTCTTTTCTGGGCAGGGAAATCTGCCGGCCCAAAAATCCCAAGTGCAGCGAGTGTGTGCTCGAAGCACTGTGCGCTTATCGGAAAACGCTCTAGCCGTCAACTATCATTACAGAAGCCAAAACCAATTTCAATGAAATCAATCTGGGGTATTCTTCTCTTTGCCTTTCTGACAATAGGCTGCAAACCTGCTCCGGAAGAAAACAAGTCATCAAGTCCGCTCTTTGACTACGTCCTCGCCAAGGATACGTCTTTCCGGTACGAACTGCTGAAGCGTATCAAAGGTGACGGCTACACTTTCTACGTTGCCAAAATGACTTCGCAACACTGGCTCACGCCTTCAGAAGTCAATATGACCAAATGGTGGCATTATGTCACGGTGGTGGTTCCTGATCAGTATACTTATGAAACAGGCATGATGTGGATTGGCGGCGGATCACACAAAGACTCTATTCCTGATAAACCTGACTTTGTTACCCAGCGCGTGGCTCGTGCCACACAGTCTGTTGTCGCGCAAGTCACCAACATTCCCTTCCAGCCGCTGATGTTTCCCGGCGACTCAGTGGAACGATATGAAGATGCCATTATCGCTTACGGTTGGCGCAAGTTCCTGGAGGGCGGCGCAAAGGATGAAGATGCGAAGTGGCTCTCGCGGCTGCCAATGACCGATGCAGTGGTCTCCGCCATGGATGTCGTGCAGGACATCCTTCAGCAAAAGCAACACAAACCGGTCAACCAATTTGTTGTCGCAGGTGCGTCAAAAAGAGGTTGGACAACCTGGACGACTGGCGCAATCGACAAGCGCGTGGTGGCTATTGTGCCCATCGTAATTGACTTGCTCAATGTGGTCCCTTCGTTTGCACACCACTACCGCTCCTATGGCGCGTGGTCGCATGCCGTTGATGACTATGTGCATGAAGGAATTATGGACTGGATGGGTTCGAAGGAATTCAACCGACTACTCGAGGTTACAGAACCCTATTCTTACCGCCATCTGTACACCATGCCCAAATTGCTGATCAATGCCAGTGGCGATGAATTCTTTCTTCCCGACAGCTGGAAGTTTTATTACGACGATCTGCCTGGTGAAAAGCACCTTATGTATGTACCCAATTCGGGGCACAATGTGGGCCGCAGCGACGCCCTCCAGAACCTGACATCATTCTACGCCTCCATACTTGACAACCAGCCGCGACCTGGTTACAAATGGTCAATCCAGGATGGCCACTTTGATATCCAGACCGACTCAATCCCTCCTGTAGAAGTGAAGTTGTGGCAAGCGCACAACGACAGCGCACGTGACTTCCGCATTGACGTACTCGGACCGCGATGGACTTCCTCACCGATTCCTGTCAGCGCTGATGGACACTATCGTGTCGAAATCGCAACTCCCACACGTGGATATTCCGGCTTTTTTGTCGAGCTCACCTACGCCGGGAAATTGCCGTTGAAGGTAACTACGGGCATAGAAGTATTACCGCGAACGGAACCCTTCGGCGACTACCAGCCCGCAGTGCCAAAAGGCACAAGACCCTAGCCATCAACAGGACAAAATACCGAGAACTCGGTAGTGCCTGCCTGGTCCTGATTGACCAATTTTGCCAATCATGAATTGCTTACGGATCTTGTTATTTCTATTTCCCGTCGTGGCCATCGCGCAGGTTGACTCAACGAGGGACGCGAATAGGGAAAATGCCGCCGGGTTATCCAATCGGTCCGGCAAAAACTCAACTGCCTACTATGCCGCGCAATACCCGACAGCAGTGGGATTGTACAGCTCAGGCAAATACGAAGAGGCCAGGCGGGCCTTTGCAGAACTTGCGGCTCTGTCAGTGAAACTCTACGGAGATATATCTGTCGAACACAGGAATGTACTCAAGGACCTGGCCTTCGCCAATTTGCAGCTGAAACGATACAATGATGTAATCCAAGAATGGCACGAAGTCATGCGATTGGGTGCCAAACTATCCGGCGATCAAAATGATCTCTTGGTCTGGGGCGAAAAGATCGCCATAAATCTAGGCGACAACAACTACAAGGACGTCGCCATCAGGATGCTGGACTATTGCATTCGCTGGCGGGAAAAGGCCGGTCTGATGGATGAGCAGTACTACTATTGGTCTCTTCGCTATGCCCGCGACTACCGCCATTCCATCGGTAAAGATGACTCCCTGCATATCTACTTTGAAAAAATGGCACGGGTACTTCCTGCCAAATACAGCGACGCCGCTTTCGGTTTGCGCGACTGGGCCTCTTTCACGATTGGAAGGAAGGAATATGCGCGATTTGAACCCATTGAAAGGGCTACTCAAAAGTACATCAATGACAAAATTCAGTTGGGACAGCGCGACGCAGGCTACGCCGAAGGGCTCATCACGCTGGGCCGAATGAGTGCAGTGCAGGGGCAAACCGAGCGGGCATTGAAGGCGTATGGCGATGCATTGGTCATCAATGAAACTTTCAAAGAGACTGACTTCACGAGCTACATGCGAAATCTCAAGTTGATTGTCAGCCTTTGCAATGATAAGCGAGTGTATAGTTCAGGCACTGAGTCCTACTTTCAGAAATTCCTGGCTGCTTATCCGGCAACCAGCAAGAACGAAGATGAGTACCTCGTCAACCTCATGGAAGCGGTTCGCTACCATTCCGCCAATGGGCGGACAGATGATGCCATCGCTCTCGTGGAGTCAGCACTTGGTTATGTGGAGCAACATCAGGGCAAGCAAAGCCAGGAATTCAAGCTCTTCGATGCCTTCCTGCGCAACTTGAAATCACCGGAAAGCGGATTAAGCAAGAAGGACCAGGTGACAATGTCTGCGGCGCTGGGCCTCAAGGAAATGGAGGATTCAGTGGACAAACTGGGTGAAGCGCTCTCAAAGCAGCAATACAAGACAGCAGTACAGCTCTTTGAAAAGTCTTCAGACATGATTGGACGCTACATGCTGCAGCAGAAACGTTTTGGCAATTACGTTACAATGCTTTGTGGTATGTCTTACTGTTACCGTCAGATTGGAAACCTGACCAAGGGTTTTCAGTTGCTGCAAGAGGCATCCAAAATCACAAAGGAGCACCTTGGCGATGATGTTACCACACAAGTCATGGTGCTCGTGTATGAAGGAGAGTTTTATCAGGGCATTGGCAATGATCAGTCTGCAGAAGGGAAGTACCTCGATGTCATGTCGCTACTGAACAAGACACAAACAAAGGAAAACCAGGAAAGCAACGACGAACAATACTATGGTGTAGTTTCTAAACTGGGTAGTGTCTACCGGCATTGGGGCTATCCAGAAGATGCCCTGAGGCAATTTGAGCAAGTCACCCGATATCAATCCAGAAAAAATGGCTCGGCAAGCCTTGGCTATGCATTCGCGGCAATTGACGAGGCTGATGTACTTCAGGCGCTGCATGAGCGCGGAAGGGCTGCTTATCTCTACAATCAGGCTATTCCAATAATACAGAAGAAGAGCGCTGCTGGCGCGGCCCAGCAGAAGGCGCTCTCACAGTACGCAAACTTTCTCAGTGCAGACAAGAAGCACAGCGAAGCCATTCCATTGCTGCTCAACGCCCGGAACTACTACGAGCAAACATCCGGAAACAAAAGCTCCGGTTATCTGTCTGCCACTTCAGACCTGGCCATGGAACATTTGTTTGCGGGTGATTACACCGCTGCGAGGCCGCTCTTCCATGAATTACTCCAGCATCAGCTCTACCAGGTTCAAAACTTTTTTCCCGCACTTTCCGAATCTGACAAATCGCTCTTTTATAGAAGGGTATATGCTGACCTGAATGCCTACAACGCCTTTGCCATTCGCGATGGCAAAGTTAACCCGGAGGAGATCGGGCAGATGCTGGATGTTCAACTCATGACCAAGGGTCTTCTGTTCCGCTCCACTCAGCGCGTGCGCGACCTGGTTGCCACCAATAGCGACCCTGTCATGCGAGACTTGTTCAAACAATGGCAATCGGCGCGTGACCAATTGGCTAACGCCTATCAACTGTCGACCCAGGAGAAAGAAACCATGGGGATAAAAGAAAAAGAACTGGAACAACAGGCCGTGCGGATAGAACGCGAACTCAGCCAGCGCTCGGAGTTATTTGCCAATCTCGCCGTGAGCGCCCCCAGGTGGCAAGACGTGCAGAAGAAACTCAATAGCAATGATGCCGCCGTCGAAATTGTAAAGCTCATTGAGCCTCGCTATGATGATGTATTTAGCTTCATGGGCAAAGGCTTCAAATACGACTCGCTTCCGAATGGCGAGTGGGTCGTCTATGACATCCGGTCACAACGTTGCCCCGCAGCCAAAGCCGGCTTGCAGGTGGGTGACATCATTCTTTCCATGAACGGTGTGGTTCTGAAAGGACGCGATGGGTCAGAATTGGACAGACTGACAAAGCAGGAACAAATTACCCTCAGCGTACGCAGTGAATCCGGCAAAATACGGGAGGTGAAACTTAAGTCCGATTCGGTGTTTACCCGTCGGATGGTGCGCAGCGTGCGCTATGCAGCTATCATTCTCAAGTCTCAAGGTCCTCCGAAACTGGTTGTGCTTGAAAACGGAGATCAACTCGACAATCGCTATGCGCCCTTCTATCAGAATGCCATTCGCCAACGATTGGATGACCCGTACAGCTGGCAGCAGTTCTGGAAACCCTTCGAAAATCATCTCTCTGGAATCAATCGGGTCTACTTTTCACCTGATGGTGCTTATAACTTCTTGAATCCCGGCACATTCTTTAATACAACTTCAGGCAAGTACCTGATTGATGAAGTCAGCTTTGTATTTCTCAACAACACGGCCGACTTGTTGCAGGAAAAGCCTGCCCTCCCCATTCAAAAGGCCACCTTGATTGGCTTTCCTGACTACCAGCATCGTTCAGGGCGCAAAGGGAACAGGAACTTCACCAGCGATGTCAATTATCAGGCCGTAACGGCTGATACAGTAGCTTCACGCTTCATGCAGAATGGTGAAGTAAGTGAGCTGCCCGGAACCAAGGAGGAAGTCAATGGCATACTTCCCTTACTGAAGGAGTCTGGCATTGAGGTAACAACGTGGCTGAATTCGGCCGCCTCTGAGGAACAGATGAAACAGATGGAGGCGCCTGGCCTGCTGCATATCGCCACGCACGGCTTCTTCCTGTCAGAAATACCCACGGCAGACGAGGGGCGCGGCATTACTGGTGTCACAGCTCGCAAACTCAGTGAACATCCATTGCTGCGGTCAGGCTTGCTCCTAACTGGTGCTGGCGAAACCATCGCACACGGAAAAAGCGCTGACGAAGCTGAGGATGGCATTCTTACAGCGTGGGAAGTACTGAACCTCCAGTTGAATAAGACTTCACTGGTGGTGTTGTCGGCATGTGAAACGGGACTCGGCCAGGTTCAAAATGGTGAGGGCGTTTATGGCCTGAATCGTGCCTTTCGTGCAGCGGGTGCGCAATCGGTGCTGATGTCACTGTGGAAAGTGGACGACCAGGCTACCCAGCAATTGATGAAGGAGTTCTATCGCCTTTGGAAAGCCAAAGGCAATCCGCTGCCATCGTTCCGGTCAGCACAGCAGAAATTAAAAACCCAATTCGGGCATCCCTACTACTGGGGTGCGTTCATTCTGTCAGGACAATAGTACACACTCTGCGAGGCTGCACACTTACTGATCGAGCAGGAACTCGATCTCCTTCTTATACAAACCTGGTCGCGGCTTTACCTCCTCTCCCAATTCAAGAACCACTGCATCTTTCGCCCCATAGGGCGACCAGATTGGCAAACCGGGGCCATTGGGATTGCCTGTCCTGATAAAATTGATCCAATAAGAAGACATCATGGATTCCATCGTTAAGTCACGTGATTGCCAGGGGCGATTCCACCGTGCAAGGGTATGCAGCGCAAAGGGCACTTCTGAAGTATGAAAAGCACCATAGTTCGGAAAGCCCGGCTTGTCTGTCGGAACAAAACTGAACTGGTACACATAAGCCGGTGCCTGATTGAGTGTTGACATCAGATGTGATTGGACCACGGCAAAATCAATGAGCGACTGAAGACTCTGCGATCGCCGGGCTTCTTCATCCGACGAAGCAGGAAAAAGTTGGAGGAATAAAGGTGCGCGGTCACCAAATCGCTGTGTGGCAGATTCACGGAAACCGGCAGCCGTAACTTGTCCCCGTTGCGTAAGCGCAGCATCGCCGGTCACCCAACCGGTCATCACAGGTACCGAATTATTCTTTCCTGATCGATAATGAGCAATTATATCTGTCGGCAATACAGTTCCATCCAGCACTGGAGCAAAACTCCCATAAGGCAGTTTGCCAGACAATGATTGAATTTCGTCCGATGAAAGATTCCTGAGTTCACCAATTGATTTGTTACCTGACAACGATGCAACCTGAGTCCCTGTCTTCTCAGCCTCGGTCAGGGATCGCAAGCGGGTAGATTTCATCAATCCACCACTTTGCGCAATCGCCCGGTGGAAAAGTCCTTTCGCCAGCGGAGATGAGAGTAGCGCATTGACGCTGAATGACCCTGCGGATTGACCTGCGATTGTAATGTTGTCTGGGTCGCCACCAAACGCTGCAATGTTCTTCCCAATCCATTGCAAGGCTGCAATCTGGTCTTGAATGGCATAGTTACCAGAAGTCCCAGCTTCCTTTGAAAGCTCGGGATGCGCCATAAATCCAAAGACACCAACCCGATAGTTAATCGTCACATGAACGATTCCCCGGGCAGCCATGGCTTCTCCATCATAGACTGCGCACGCACCCGATCCGGATACAAATCCGCCACCGTAAATCCACACCAGCACCGGTCGCTTTTCGCCCGCGCTGGCTGCGGCGGTCCAGATATTGAGATAAAGACAGTCCTCACTGAGTGGTTCCGGAGGAGCAATAAACTCTTCCGTCCACATTGAAAATGGTGCAGGCTTGTTTTGTACCGGGCTCGCAGCGAATCGATCACACGATCGGACACCGACCCATGGAACAGGGGGTTGTGGTGGTGCCCACCGAAGAGAACCAATCGGAGGAGCTGCAAATGGAATACCCCTGTACACGGCCACCTTGCCGGCCCTGACTCCCGATACTTTACCTTGTTCAACTACCGTTTCCAGTAACTGCGCCTGGCCGGTTGAGCAAACGAAAGCAATCAGCGCGGCAGCAAATAGTCTTTTCATCTTATCCTGTTTCAGAACAAGATAACGCTATCAGGTTAAAGTCGAAATTGCCAACAGGTCGAACGGTATGGCTGATCTACCGCTCCATCCAACTCACTGCCAGAATAAGCGCCATCATCAAGGCAACCAGTACATATTGCCTCACAAAATAGGCTGATACAGGAAGCATGTAGCTGTGGCCACTTTCCCGGATTGGAAACCCGTTGTTGGTTTTCATACGCCAGAGATTAGAGTAAACAAAACGGGGGTTGAAAGGTCCTAGCTCTCGATGAGTCGGGCGATCACAATGACACTGGCTGAGGCAGCGAGCATGAGGTAATACTTGATGAGTCTTACGCTTAAGGGCATCACGCGCGTGTGTTGATACCCGTTAAAATCAAAATTTCTGGTCTGTTTCATGTTTGTGTCTGTTTGTTTCCAATGACAAGGAAAAAACAGTGCCACATCAAAATCAAAGCCTGAAGGCAGCTTTTTGAAATGCTGCTGATTCAATTTGGGAATCAAATCCGAAAAAGAGTCTGTTTGAAATTACTCCTTATCGATAGATGATTCAATCGGAGGGCTATTCCTCCTCCGATGGATTGGTCGGCAAGGAAAGAAGGTTTCCGAAGAATATGGCATTCAAAAACATCTTGTTGGTGCCGTACCAGGTCCCCCTGAAGTTCGGGTTATCAGAAAAGAGTATAAGCCTCCCCTGGCCATCGGGACTCAACAACACAGCTGCTGAATTTGCGACATTCTTCATATCCGACTTATGCAGGTATCCGCCGATGAGTGGGGTGGGCGTATACTGCGCCACTGTTGTATAGGGGCTTTTCGAAGGCTTCAGAAATGTGCGTCCATTGCGATATACAGAGACCTTCCGGTCATTGTAACCAAATCCAATCGGGTTCGTGATGTCAAGGTCGACTTGAAAAATTGAACCGCCAATCTGGCGCGCACCTTCAGTGTCTGCTGCATCTTCGTAATTAATGCGCTTTGGACCTTTCACCGTGTCCTGAACCACCATTTTCTCCTTCGTGAGACCTTGTTTGATCGCCCATTCTGATGCGCCTTTCAAAGTAATCAGCGTACCTCCTGCCTGCACCCAGGCCCTGATCTTTTCTGCAGTTGCTTTGTCCGCAAAGTAGTTGCCTCCAGGCATGATCATCACATTGTAGGCAGCGAGATTGACTCTGCCAAAATTTGCCACATCTACCTTGGCCACAGGCATACCCACGCGCTGGTCAAGCAAATGCCAGATTTCACCCGCCTCTGCAGAAGCGACACCGGGGCCAATTGGCATAATCACCTTGGGAGTGACAACTGTGCGAACCTGTCCCGAACCCAACTCAATACCCGTTTCAGTGAGACCAGTTTCCACTGAAACAAATTCAAGCGCGGTGGCGGTCTGTACCGTCTTGATGGCCTCAAATAGTTTGTCAGCCGATAGCCGCTGTTGCTGAACTGGAACCACCAGTGTACCGTGTGCGAATTTCCGCTCCGCACCATTGATTACCATTCCAAAGGGGCGAAGGCTTGTCTGAACAATCACGCCGGCTTGTTGCAGTTGATAGATTGCCTGGTGCGCATTATAATCTGCGATATCAGCCAGATAGGCGTAATTGCTTTTGACAACCGCCGTGGGCTTCACAGGATTCACTTCCATGATTCTTTTGCCTTTGGCAAAAGTCGCCTTCAATTCAGCATGAGGCATGTTGAAGGCGTGCACCAGAGACCAGGTGGAAGCATCATAGAATGTGCTGTCGCGGTACACGATCTCTTTCTCAAACGCGGTTCGCACCATGATATAGTTTGCCTGCTCTGTGGGCACAACCCAGGCCTTGCCCTTTTCAAATGTCTTGCCGCTGGCAGTCATGGATTGCTCCAATTCATACACCTCCAACTGGTGCATGAGAAGCAAATTAACGAAGGCCCTGTTTCGGGTGTTATCCTTGCTGTCGCCAAAAACATAGCCCTTGATGGGGTTGGCTTTGGCCTGTGTCATTGCACTGCTGTAAAAGTTCTGACGAAGCTTGTGCAAAAGATCCTTCTCACCAAAAGAGCCGCGAATGGTGGCAAGCCCGGCGGTAAAATGGTTCCTTATTGTAAAAGCAAAACTGAGTGGAATGGTTGTAGTCTCCTGAAGGTGGCCACGGGAACTCGCCTGTTCAAACAGGAAGCCAATGCCGCCATAGAAGTTCACATAGCTCGATCCATACCCTGGATACAGTTTGTCAAAAACCTCGCCAGTGAAATACAGGGACCCGATAGAATTCATCCCATTGGCAAAATACCCGGCAAATTTCGGATGAACGACATCATAGATAAAAGGTGGAACAACCGGGTTGTTGCTTGTGTACTTACCGGGATCGAAATAGAACGAAGAGTTGGTGCCCATTTCATGGTGATCAGTCATCAGATAGGGTCTCCACTGGTGAAAAAATCTGATACGGTTTCTGCTCTCCGGATGAACGCCAAGAAACCAATCACGATTCAGATCAAACCAGTAATGGTTGGTCCGGCCCCCGGGCCAGGCCTCATTGTGCTCACGGTCTGCCGGATCGGCCACGAGTGGAGAGCCCTTGTGCATGTTGGCCCAATGTGTGTGTCTGTCGCGGCCATCCGGATTGTAGACCGGATCAAGCAGAATCACAAGGTCATTGAGCCACCGAAGTGTTTCCTCATCATTGCTGGCTGCCAGATAGTACGCGGTTAGCAGAGCAGCTTCTGAACTCGAAGGTTCATTTCCGTGAACGTTGTATCCCAGTTGAATGACCAGTGGAATATCAGTGGCTCCTTCCAGATTCTTCTTCCTGATTTCTTCCAGTCTACCGTGGTTGGCAGGAGAGGTGATCTTTGCAACGATTTGCGCCCTGTGGCCAATGGTTTCACCTATCTCCTCCACAACAACTCTGTCAGAAAGTTGATCGAGTCGCTTGAAGTACTCCACAATTTTGTCATGCCGTGTGTGATGCGATCCGATGGGGTACCCCAGGAACTGTTCCGGGGACGGGATATCAGGGTTGAGCACTCTGGCAGCAGGATAGAAATAGGCAGGTTGGGCGGTAACAGACACCCAAAAAGATGACAGCAACAGAATGGCAAGAATTCTCATGGTTGATTGAAAGTGATTGAGTGCAGACAATTTAAGTTAAAGGGGTTAACCAACCAACGTTCTTTTGACCAGCCTTCCGTAGATCCCCTGCAACAGGGAAAGTCAGGTGCTACAGTATCTGGTTGAACTCAAGCTTCTCTCCATCCGGACCGACTATATTAAAATACTTGCAACCGCTATCCCAAAACCGCGGAAGCAAGACAGGCGCTGGTTCTTGTATGGCCAATCCTCGTTTGAGACAATCACCAAACACTTCGTCGATATTGGCCACATCGAATGCAATGTGGTCGACGTGACCGTGCTTTCTCAGTTTCACTTCTTCCAGTTCGTCTGCGGGCATCTCATACAATTCAATCGTGATATCTCCCATCTTCATCATTGCCACGTGTCCTTTCCCGCCCGGTCTGTCAAAAGTTGACATCATAGAATTGACAAAACCGAGATTGTGATAAAAACGGATAGAACGGTCAATAGAAGTGACCGGGATACCGATGTGCTGAAGATGGCGGATTGGAAGTGCGTTCATGGAGGAAGCGTTTTGGCTAAGATAACGCATCCTGACCGGAAGCCCATTGCATCAGCCCTGATGTCCTTCGGCGATTCGATTGGGTGGCTGTGCGCCGCGATAGAGAATAAAGAAATTGATGTAGATCGTCCGGGCCAGCCTGAGCGTCATGGGCAACATGATGGCGGCGCCCACAAACATCACGAGGATATACACATCTGTCGGAGGGTTGAACAATACTCTCAATGCGATATAGGCAGCGGTCATCCAGGCTACATGCAGGGCATGACTTACGTACAACGCACCATAAAAGAAGGCTGGTTCCAATTCATAGCGTAGACCACATACCTCACACCGCTCAGGCATTTTCATGAAGTCCCGGTGATAGGGGGCTGTCAAAAAAAGTTTTCCTTCATGACACCGCGGACAACGGTGATGGACAATGCTATAGAGCTTCTGGCCCTTCTGAAACATACTGGCTATTGATCCTCCTTAGGTGAATTGACTGGCAGCGTAATAGTCTCAATCCGCCGCTGATTCGACTGCGAAGAGGGTGGTGTATAACAGCGTCCGGAGGCACAGCCAAAGGAGAACAAACCCATAAGAAAGAAGTAGAATCCAAAGAAGATCAATGGCCATTGGCCATCCAGTCCTGCCCGGACTGAAATATAGGCCCCCATGAACATGTACAATGCACGGGTCCATGTCCATCCCGTTTTTGTGCGCGCGAGTAGATCTTGTATGAGGTTCATAGTGCAACGGGAGTCTTCTGAACAATCAACTGCTCGTCAATCACACGCTTGAATACATTTTTGGGCAGAGCCCCTGGCTGCAGCATAGGCGTGCCTGTTACCGGGATAAAGAGGAATGTGGGTATACTTCTGACGTCAAAGATGGCGGCCAGTTCCTGCTCTACTTCCGTGTCCACTTTGTAAATAATAAGCTTGCCTTCGTACTCTTTCGATAGCTCCTCAAGTACGGGTGCAACCATTTTACACGGGCCGCACCAGTCGGCATAAAAGTCTATAATGGCTGGCAGTTGGCCCTGGTATTTCCATTCTGAAGCATTTTCATAGTCGAATACATCCTTCTTGAATGCATCTTTCGTAAGCTGGATTGTCATACGTATAATAGTTTATCACGCAAGAAAGCCGACAGGCTGTGCTTGCTCGGTAACTTTTGTTACATAAGCCTATCCCCGGTGAAGAAATATCACCTTCCGGGCCCATTCCATGGACTTCCCCTGCCCATTTCCGCAAAATAATCTGCAAATTGAGGGCTTCGGCTAAATCACCTTTAGCGGTGTTGATATAGAAATTCGCATGGCATTCTTAGAAAAGTATCTCAGAGTGAAGATCTCAACCCTGCCGGGTGCAGGGAAGGGACTTTTCACAACTATTGATATACCCAAAGGCAAAAGGTTTGTGGAGTATAAAGGAAGAATCCAACCCTGGAGTGAGGTCAAAGATGATGATGGAAGAAATGGCTACCTCATGTACATCAACCGGTATTGCGTGATCAACGCAGAGCCTGCCATTCATACACTGGGTCGTTACGCAAATGACGCCAGGGGATTTGTCCGGATCGACGGCTTATCCAACAATTCGGAATATGTAAGCGTCGGACGCCGATGTTACATCGAGGCAATACGCGACATCAAAGCCGGCGAAGAAATTTTCGTTGGCTACGGAACAGCGTATTGGGGGCTGCAAAGGAAGATCGCACGGAAAAAAAAGAAAGCGGCAAAGAAGAAGACAAAACGAACCAAACGACTATGAAAAGAATCACCCTGGCGCTGCTGTTACTGGCAACTTACCCGGTAACTGCCCAATCCACTCAAGGTCGCTTTTACGAGTTGAGAATCTATTACGCTCATTCTGGACAGCTTGATGCATTGATTGGCCGATTTCGCAATCATACCACCGGGCTGTTCGAGAAACACGGAATGAAAAATGAAGGTTATTGGGTACCTGTGGATAACACCCGACAGGCGCTGTATTATGTCCTCTCTTATCCAGATCGCAATGCAAGGGAACAATCATGGAAAGCTTTTCAGTCAGACCCCGAATGGATCACTGTAAAGAGTCGGTATCCTATAGAATTTGTTGATTCTGTCAAGTCTACGTACCTGCACCCTACTGATCTTCCCATGTCAACCACCAGCATAGATGCTGCTTCAAAGGTATTTGAGCTTCGCATCTACACCTGCTTCCCGGGGCGACTTCCCAATCTGATGGACAGATTCCGGGCGCACACACTTGGCATTTTCGAAAGTCATGGCATGAAGAATATCGCCTACTACACGACTGATGCAGTTGAGGGTGAACAACCCAAACTTGTCTACTGGCTGGCGCACCAAAGCGAAGCATCTGCAAAACAATCCTAGGATGCCTTTGGCAAAGATCCTGCCTGGATCAAAGCGAGAGATGAATCTGAAAAGGAGGGTCGGATCGTTGAGAAAGTGGAGTCGGTGTATTTGCGCGCGCTCGACTTTTCTCCCTTGCGTTAGTCAAACGCTAGTCGCCGGTTTTTGATGATATTTTCTCCCAGTCCATGTCACGAAAACTGATTCCCAGTGCCAGTGCAAGTCTGTAAAGTGTATACACCGAAGTAGAAATCTTTCCTCGCTCAATTCGTGCGATTTGTGAATAGGGAAGTTCTGATGCAGCCGCGAGTTGATCGATGGTCATTTGTCGACGGTGTCGCTGTGTTCGGATGAACACACCCATTTGTTTTGTGAACGTTGCTTTGTCTACCATGCCGCGATAATAATTTGATTGCTATACTTTCATCTCCGCGGGGGCAGTTCAGAGAATTACTATTCCAATATTGCAATCTTACTGTTCTCAACCATGCGTTGAGTTAGAAATTACTGTCAGAACTTTAATTGTCAGTGCATGAATGCCCTGTTTAGTGGCGTGGATGCGATAGGCGCTGAGCAAAAATGCTCTGTGCCTGTGTTCCGTGGCCAGGTGCAATGCACCAATTGAATTGTGAGAAGTCCAACGGAGAGCTTGGCTCAGGCGACTTTGAATCCGCTGGCAAAAATCACTACAACAGCGAAAATGCTAGTTGTCGAAATGATGATTGAAGACCTTGTTGATGACGCCCTTCGCGCGTTCAATTTCCTGAATCTTGTGTTCGAGAACCCCAGACACCTGAGCACGCCAGATTTTTCCTCCACGGGTTTCCAGTACGAGAAGGCGGTCGGGTTGCATCGCGCCGGAAAAGAAGATGCAAATCAAAATGAATGACCAGATGACTACGGTAAATAAAGACGAGTCACCCAATGTAAACTCTGGCAATGAGGCATCTGCCATGTGCAGTCCGGAAAACAAATAGTAGCCTGCAAGCAGCGCAGCCAACAATACAAGCGAACCAATCATCAGGCTCAGTCGGACTGTGTTAACCTCTGTGTCAACGCCTACTATCTCGGGAAATGAGAACTCATGGAACTGCCGCCTCAGGTTAAGGGCATCCAATACATCCCGGTTGATGCGCAAACTCATGCCGTTACTTTGGAAACGACTCATAGCTTAAAAAATAGTTGCGATCTGATTCATCCGGCAAGTATTCAACCTGTGTTACCAACGATACCTACTCCACATCCTTCCCAATGGCAGCATAGGGGTGCTTACTCCGCCAGGGCCGACTCGACCAATAATAAAGTTAAGCAAGATTAGGCGTAAAGCAAAATTGCTATATCATCCTTCCCTAATTTACGTGTTTAGCCACCTAATCGGTGGTTACTCTCCAAGAAGCACGAAGGCGCCCCAGTAATAGGGACTAGGGTATTTCTGTCTCAAGACCATTTGGGCAGACCGGAAAGCATCCGATTTCGAATATCCCTTCATCCAGCCCTGATAGAAATTGGACATCAATTCCTGAGTGGCTTCATCGTCCACTTTCCACAAACTCATGAGAATGGCCTTGGCACCGGCTGTTTGAAAAGCTCGCTGCAGTCCGTATACGCCTTCGCCGTTCTCTATCTCTCCACGGGCTGTCTCACAGGCACTGAGAATAACCAGGTCGGTATTGTCAAGATTCAGGTTGGCCGCTTCGTATGCCGTCAGAATTCCATTGTCACGTGCCGGCTTCAGGTCATCCTGCAGGAAGTTAGCCGCGCCCGTAAACAGCAGGCCTGCACGAAGCATAGGATCGACGCCTTCACCATGTATTTCAGTAAAAAAACCATGTGTAGCAATGTGGAGTACACCCGGCTGCCGCATTTCTTTGACCGCTTCTTCAGTGGCATCATCTTCGATGAAAGTATCCACCTCCCAATGATGGCTGGATAAAATGGATCCCACTTTCGTGATTTCTTCACGGGTGCCTGGCAGCGGCGCTACACCGCTGCGGTCTTCATCGGGAAGCAGATTCAAATCAACACTCCGCTCTGTGGTAATTCGGCTGCGCAACTTGTCCTTGCCGAGGAAATAACGAGGGAACCCCATCAGTGCCGCATTGTTTCGGGTATGCACTCCGGATCCTCGCTTGAGCAACGGAACATCACGGGTGCTCGAAACCAGAGTAACCTGCCAGCGATCTACAAAGAAGGAACCGTCAGGAAGGCGAAGCGTGTTCAGATTAACAGAGTTGTAAACTCCGTCCAGCGAAATGAAAAGCCTGCGTTTGCCCTTCAATAACGGCTCGACATCCTTCCAGAACAAAGAGTACGACATGGTATCAACAAGCTGAGCCTGCACAGCATTGCGGTAGTAACGAAGTCCTCGGCCTTCCAGCCGGGCTCCGTTGGCAAATACCACCGCAGCAGGCCCATCCCTTTTATCCGCTGTCAGCACGAGTGCAACATACAATACGCTATCCGTTCGGTGAGTTGAATGGTGCCTGACCCTGACGACCTCTATGGCGGCTTCGTTCGGAGCGAGAGCACGTTGGACATCGCGCCAGGTGGTTTCTCGTCCGCGGTCCTTCTCCAGATCTTCCGCTGTAATATTCAGGTTTTTCTCGGTTGCTCGTGCCGCCCTTTCCAAAGAGTCCAGTTCAGCTTTACGCTTTTGCTGTTCCTCCTTACCAAGTGAATAGAGTTGTGCCAAAGCATCCCGCTGTCGCAGCCAGCCAAAATACTCGTTAACCATCAGTGAATCCCGGCTCGAAAGAATCCGCTTCTTGATTTTATTGGATGAATTCAACAGCAACCCCTTGGTTGAAAGCTGCAAGTTGTAAAGGTCAGCCAGCAAAGCGGGTTTCTGCTTTCCACGCTGCACGGCGAATGACTGATAGTATTCTATAAAGTGTCGGTTAGACTTCCAGAATGCTGCCTTCTCCCTGTCGCTCAGGAAGTAGAAATTATGTAAAATCACTTTCCTCCTGGCATCGACGGCCTGATGAAAGAAACTCTCTGCAAGATCTACACGATTCATGGCATTGTAGAGTTTGCCGAGATTCAGGTCATTGTTATTCATTCCCTCCCTGTAGCCATTGGCTTCATTGATCCGGCCCGACTGCTTATACAATTGTTCAGCCTTTGCATAATCACCCCGTTCCATGAAGACGGTGCCCAAATTGTTCAGTGACGCAGCATAGGGGGTGAACTTTTCAGCACCGGCGAGTTTGCGTTGCTCGATACAATAATTAAAGTGATACTCTGCACTATCCAGTCGCAATTGTCTGATATCAGCAATACCCATGAGGTTATGCGCATCAAGAATATGGTAGTCTCCCCGCGCGTACAACACTTCAGCCATTCGCAATGCCAAGGCAGCTGTGGCTCTGGCCGAATCGTACTGCTCCATGGAGAGCAATATTCCCGACTTGAACAGCACATCATCTATATAGTCACTTCCCTTGCCCCATTTTTCAGCAACCAGTGGCAGCAATGCATTGACCTGATCCAATGCCTCCTGATTTCTGCCAAAGAGGTAATAGAATTTTTGAAGTCGCTCCGCTGCGCGGATGTAGTTACCAAACCTGTCTCCGATGTACCTCTTGTGAATGGCCACCGACTGAAGGTACATTTCTTCAGCTTCCTGGAATCGGTCCGTATTGCCTTTCAGTTCAGCAAAAATTCCTATTGCGTTAGCGTACTGAGGGCTCTCTGAGCCAAACTCAAGGCGAGCTAGTTCGACATACGTTGACAAGTAAGACTCCGCACTGCTGTACATGCCTTCTCTCAGGTAGAAATTTCCGATGTCCCTGAGATAGAATCCAAACTGGAGTGTCTTGTTGTCAACAACCGCTCTTGCAATGTCAACGGATTCCAGATAGGCACGCTCGGCTTCCTTTATATTACCAAGTCGTTGTTGAATTGCCGCTATTGCACCAAGGCCATCTGCATAATCCACGCTAACCCGTCCTTTAATTTCCTCAACCAATTTCAGATACCTCTGGTATTGCTCGATGGCGCCCTTCAAATTGCCCGCATCGCGCAAAATCATGGCCAGGGTGTGAAGGCCGTAAGCATACTTAAGATTACGCTCCCCCATGTTCTTCCTCGTGACCACTAACATTTCCCTCGCCGTCTTTTCAGCCTCTGAATACAATTCGGCATACCTCAGCACGGCAGACAGGTCGTCGAGTGCGGTGATGGTCACCTGAGAGTCCGGCCCAATAAGTTCACGCGCAGCGGTAACGGCCTTGCGCATGTAAGACTCCGACTCAACATATCGAACAAGGCGTATGTTGGCCCAACCCAACTGGCTCAGGCATTTGATGTAGTTCAAGGGATAACTGGTCTGGAATTGCTCCAGGATGGCCAAGGCCTTCAAGTGAATATCAATGGACTTTTGATAGTGTATGGATTCATATTCGTTCTCTGCCATGGCTTCCAGGGCAACAGCATACTCCAATCCTGCCGTGCCATTTGCTTCCGAGATTTCCGGCAAAAGCTGCTCCAGCACTCGCCGGGCATCTTCATATTTACCCCGACTCGTATAGAATTCGGCGAGTGATAGACTCATGGTACGGTATTTCCAGTTCTTTCCCCGTACGGACATTTCCAACGCAACTGCTCTCAAGAGGTATTCCTCAGCCTCGCGTTCGCGCTTATCATCTACTTTTTGAACCACCATAGCGAGTGCTTGCAGCACATCGACGTACTCGATACGCTGCGTTGCCCTGATGGACTCCAGTATTTCACGCGCTTCTGTCCACAATCTCAATGCTTGCTCATATTCATACTTCACATAGTACACCTCACCAAGCCCATCAAGCGCCGAGGCATAGTCAGGCGTTCGTTGCCAGCCGATTTCAGTCAAACGGTCTCTGAGCGTTGAATAAGTCATAAACGAGCTGTCCGGGTATTGCAAGCCCATGTAGAGATTGCCAATGATGTCATACGTGTCGCTCACCTGGCCAGGGTGACTCTTAAAATATGGCTCCTGCAACACCATCGCTTTCTTCGCCCACGCAAGCGCATCCTTGCGATTGGCCTGAGCGCGTCTCAGTGTAGCCATTCGGTAATGAGCAAGCGCATATTCATAGTAACCTTTGAGTCCAGCTGAATCGGCAAGCCTCATCACATTCCTTAAGTGGCCTTCAGCCCTTTCATAGTTAAGGGAATCGCTCATGTACAAATTGCCAAGATCATTGAGTATCTCAAGCGTATATTCGTTCTTCGCTCTCGGATTCCCTTTTCTGCGTTGGACGAGATCTTCCATGTACGAAATCTGAGCACGAACACCTGACATTCTCCCCAGTGCCATTGCCAGATTTTCGTGGTGCGTAATTTCGTTTTGGGTTTCCTCCTTCTGGCTCGCGTAGCCCTTTGACAGGCCGCGCAACAACTCATACGATGTGGAATACTTCTTTTGATCGGCATACACTACTGCGAGGTTGTTGACTGCCGTTGCATACTGGTAGGATGTGTCACCTTTCAGTACACGGATTTTCTCAATATAGTCGAGGTATGATTTCTCTGCCTCTTTGTACCTCCCGTTGGATGATTCGATGTATGCACTCCAGAAAATCATCTTTGCCTTGTGGTAAGGCTCGTTGCCAAAGTCGCGCTTTCGAACCTTGTTCAGCCACAGCCAGGTTGGCATCAATTGATCAGTGTAGTGTTCATCCGCCAGCCTTTTCAAGCTGTCTTCAATGTTGCCGAATGTCTCCTGATATCCCTTGTTATAAACTCCATATGAATCCAGCCTGGACTTTGCCAGCGGCCAGCGCCACAATCCATCCGGTTTGTCATGATAGTACGCACCGAGTATCTGGATCTTGCCAGAAATCGAGTCATAATATGTCCATTTGCCCTCGCGTTTAGCCTTCTCGACGAGACCCTCACCATTGAGTTGACCATTTCTGAAATAGATCTTCTTCCAACCATGTTCGAGGTCATCTTTTGCTGAGCCCTCCGAACGCTTCTTGCCATTGGAATAATATCGCTGCCAGGGGCCTTCCCAACGACCGCTGTCAAAATGCTCATGCGAATCCAATTGGCCATCCGGAAAATACCAATACCAATCGCCATGCTTCATGCCTTGCACTTTCGGGCCTACTGTTTTCCGTTCACCCTGCTCGTAAAACTTCTCGTATACCCCTTCCTGTTTGCCATTGACGTAGTTGACCCTCTCGGACACTTTACCATTCTCATAGTAGTCGGTGTATTGGCCGTGCAACACACCCTTGCGGAAAGATTCCACTGTGCTCAAGGCGCCATTCTCAAAATAGTATTTCCACTCTCCATCTTTTGCACCATTGTCATAGTTCCCTTCCGACTGTAGTTTCCCGCTCTCAAAGTAAAATGTCCAGTGGCCATGGAGGCTGTCCGCAACGTATGTGCCCCTTCTTTCAACCACACCAGTGGGCAGAAAGAACTCGTAGGGACCCGACCATTGGTCTTCCTCACAATAGCCCCTCTTCTTTGGGGATCCATCTTCATAAAACTCCTCGTACGAGCCATGAAGCTTCCCCGCTTTTCTCCAGGCCGTGAGGTAAGGCTTCCCGTTGGCATGAAAGTGCTTCCACAAGCCTGTTCGCAGGCCTGCCGAATCATATGAGCCAGTTCGATTAAGTTGACCGTTTTCATGATACACGTGCCATACTCCTGACGGGAGATCATTCATGTATTGCCCCTCACTTTCCAATTGGCCATTTTCATAGTAAGTCTTGCCAGGCCCATGGTATTTACCCAAATGAAAATGTTCCCTGCTTTTCAACTTACCGTTAGGATAATATTCCTCCCACAAGCCCTCTGTCAAGTCGTCAATCTTGTATCCCCTCTTCTCTATGGAACCATCCGGAAATAATGAGACCACTGTTCCATTGTTCAGATTCCTCTTCTTTTCAAGTACCATCGACTTGATACCGTCCGAGTTATAAATGATCCATGTACCGGTCATGCTATCATTCTTCATATAGCCTTCCTGAAGAAGAATACCCCTGGTTGAGTACTCTTTGAAGAACCCATTCATCTTGCCGTCACGCGCCTCATAATTGTAGCGAGGCTTGCCGTTCTCAAAGAAATAGGTGATAATACCGTGCTGCACATCGGGGTTGACAGAAATCAACTCTCCCTCCCACTGGCGTGTGCCGTTGCGGTAAAAATCACGAACCTTTCCGGAAGGCTTGCCTGACTCAAATCGCACGAGGCGGTAATGGATTGCTGAATCGGCGATTGAAGTCTCCTTCCAGGCACTGTCATAGAGCACTGTCCAGTGCCCTGTTCTCAAGCCCTTGTCATCATAGGCGTTGGGAGAAACAGGGAATTGTGCTGCTGCCGCAGTAGATAAGAGCAGCAAGAAAAGAATACGCAACATAAACTCTAAAAGTCGAAAATTCCACAACCTATGCCGGGGGCGCAATACCCACTGGTACGAATAAACCTGCACATCACACCGGCTATCCGTATCAATCTCATCATGTATACTGACGAGAATCATCCGTACAGACACTCCAGGGGAACAACTGTTCCCTCAGCCATTAGAAGCGTGCGCCAATTTTGAAGTGAATTCAGGGCAGTCCTGA
>JAIBBB010000173.1 GCA_019694905.1 Cyclobacteriaceae bacterium | reverse complement strand
TTCTCGCAGGGTCAAATAGACCGGATGACCATCGTACTCGAAAACAGTCCGCGGCGGGCGAGCCTGCTGACTTCACCCGGGGCAACGGCTCCTGTGGCTCATCCGATTGATGCACGCATTCGAAAAATTCTTTCACCGCATTTCTTTTCATGCGCCAGCACACAGGCGCCCTCGGTCAGGGTGCACAATGCGGGCATTACCACCGTCACAGGCGGCACGGCCCGCGCCATCGTGGACGGCCAGCAGCTGGCCGACGTGAAGTTCGACCTGGCCCCGGGCGATTCAACGGATCTGACTTTCAGCACAGTTGACTTTGTGGCGGGCACTTCCGTGAAGGTGGTGTTCCAGACCATCGTGACCGGCGATGACAACCCGCTCAACGACAAGGATTCAGTAACGACCCACGTTCCGTCCGCCGTAACAATGCCCTTCACGCAGACATTCAATGTACTTCCTGCAAACTGGACTGTTGTGAATCCGGATGGACTCACCACGTGGACTACGAGGAGCACCAGTTCTCCGGCGCCAAATGACAAAGCGATCTACGTTAACTACAACCAGTATGAAGAATTTGGCTCCGCTGACCATCTGGTGACACCGAGACTCACATCCTCTGACGCCGCCACTCTCCGGTTTAATGTGTCTTATGCGCAATACTCATCTGCTTATCAGGAGACGTTGATGGTCTCTGTGATATCAGGGTGCGACAAAGATCTGACAGACACAGTCCAAATCTATAAGAAGTCCGGCAGTACGCTTGCCACAAGTTCCAATACACCTTCTGATTATATCCCCAGTTCAGCCTCACAATGGCGAACCGAAGTGGTGGCGCTGGATCCTGCGCTGACGTCTTCTCCTTATCTGATTGTTTTCACCGGCGTCGGCGACTACGGCAACAACCTGTACCTCGCCAATGTGCAGGTGTCGGGAGCTGATATCGACCTTGGCATAGAAAAGTGGATTGCTCCTTCCCTGGTCACTTGTGAAACCAATGCCAAACCCTCGTTTCAGGTGCGCAACGTGGGTGGTGTAGACATTCAGTCCTTCGATGCCACACTGAAAGTGAATGACAACACCTATGGCGCCCAGGTGACCGGACTTTCACTGCAACCCGGTTCCAGCCTCGGTGTTGAACTCCCTGCCATTCCGCTTAGTGAAGGGCGCAATGATGTCTCGCTTCAGATTACTTCCGTCAACGGCGCAGGTCCCGATGTCAATGCGACCAACGACAATGTGGTGACTACCGTCATTCAGAATGCCAACAGCGACCGGTTGCCACTCCGGGAGAATTTTGACGGCGCCCAAACGTGGGTACTGGCCGGCGCGGGCACTGATCTTTCGTGGGTGCAAAGCACTGCGAACTACGGCAACTCCGCTATGTATCAGGCCTTCGGTACCACAAGCAATGGCAAGACGGCTTCACTGGTAAGCCCCACCCTCGATCTTTCCAGGGCATTGCGCGCCAGCATGTTCTTTGACATCAGCTATGCTGTGTCTGATGTTCAGAAAATTGAACACTTGCGCGTGCTCGCATCGACAGACTGTGGCCACACCTTTGACCAGGTACTCCTCGATGCACCAGTCAACCAGTTGACGAACAAGGTTAGCAATACAGCATGGACACCCCAAACCTCAAGTGACTGGAGTCGTCGCTTTGTGTCGCTGGATGCACTGGCGGGTAAATCATCGGCAAGAATCGCCCTTGAGGTGACCGGTAACGGAGGCAACAATGTCTGGGTTGACAACCTTGAGTTTTTCCTGAACGATGACGACACTCCCCTATCGGTAGATCCAGGCATCGCGCTCTATCCAGGTACAACCACCTCAGAAGTAAAACTCACTTTTAACCTCGATACGAGACAGGCGGCAGCGTTGAAAGTTTATTCATCGACTGGCCAGCTGGTGGTAGACAATTCCTTCACGGATGTGCTCAACCAGACATTTACGGTCGACTTCGCGGATCAGCCGGCCGGGATCTACATCTTTCGCATCCAGACCGGCAATCTGTTGCTGGCCCGGAAGGTGCTGATTCGCCACTGAAGCGCCTGCGCGGGCTTGCGATCTTCTCTTATCTTTGTCTGTTAATCCGTTCTGATGAAGAAATCCACCGTGGTCATTTTGTTTGGGGGTCGCTCTGTGGAGCACGCAGTGTCGGTCAATTCTGCCCGCAACATCTACCAGTTTATGGATCGCAACCGGTTTGAGCCGGTGGCGATTGGTATCACAACCGATGGTCGCTGGTTTCTGCTGCCCGAGGTCACCAAGGAGATAGAGAGCGGTGAGCCCGTATCGCTGAAGTTGGACGCCCGGGAGCCGGCGTTCGTGAGTGCTTCCGGGAAAGTCATCAGGCCCGACGTGGTCTTTCCGATCGTGCACGGTACGGATGGTGAAGACGGTGGCATTCAGGGCATTCTCAAAGTCGTGGACGTACCCTGCGTGGGTTCAGGCGTCACGGGTTCGGCGGTTTGCATCAACAAGCACCTCGCCAAGAAACTCATGGCAGCGGCGGGTCTGCCAATCCCGGCTTATCTGGCCGCCACGCCTGTCACCCGCGATGCCTTCACTTTCGAAGTAGTGAAGAAAGCCCTCGGACTCCCGTTCATGGTGAAGTCCGCAAGCCTGGGTTCTTCTGTAGGAGTCACCAAAGTGAAGACCGAAGCAGACTTTGATCCTGCGCTGGATGACGCGTTCCGCTACGACACTGAGGTGATTTTCGAGCAATACGTACAGGGGCGTGAGGTGGAATGTGCGGTGCTGGGCAACGGCTCGCCTGAGACCTCCACACCGGGTGAAATCGTTATCAGCAAACAATACGAATTCTACACTTTTGATGCCAAATACGTAGATCCTGATGCTGTACGCATCCAGATTCCTGCTGAGATCAGCGCGACTACGGCGGAACAAGTGCGTGAGCTGGCGGCCCGCGCATTTGAGGTGCTCTATTGCCTGGACTATGCCCGCGTGGACATGTTTGTTACTTCCGGTGGTTCGATCTATATTAATGAAATCAACACCATTCCTGGATTCACCAACTCGAGCATGTACCCGATGATGTGGAAGCAGCATGGCGTTTCATTTACCGATCTGATCAGTCGTTTGATTCATATTGCCCATGCCCGTCACGCCGAGGGGCAGCGGCAACAACGGAGTTATCAGTCCAATCTTCGCTATTGATCGTCACCCCATGAAAATCAAAGACCTGCTGAAAGCCAATACACTCGGTTCGCTGCTCTTCCATGCAGGGCTCGCGGTCGCTCTGGTGCTGACGCTGGGTGTTTCCTATTTCTTCGTCTACCTGCCGAATACCACGGGGCACGGACAGACCGTGGTGGTTCCGGATCTCTCCGGCAAGCCGGCCGACTCATTGGATTTGTATCTAAGCGAATACAAACTGCGTTTTGAAGTGCAGGACTCCTCCTATGCAGAAGAGTACCCCGCATTGACGGTCATCAGGCAGTTCCCCCACGCGGGCAGTGTGGTTAAAGAAGGCCGGAAGATCTTTATCACAATCAATCGAATCACTCCTCCCACAGTACCCGTACCGGATTTGGTGACAGAGGCGTCGTCCTCTCTAATCAATGCGGAGGCAGTCCTGAAGAGCAACGAATTGCGCCGGGGACATATCATCCTCATGCAAAGTCCGTTTTCCAATCTTGTGATCGAGATGCGCATCAACGGCAACAAGGTGGAGCCCGGCATGCGCGTGCCCAAAGGCACCGTCATTGACCTGGTTGTTGGTGATGGCACCGGGCCAAAGGACTTTGTCGTCAGAAACCTGATTGGGCAAACGTATCAGCACGCCTTGGTATTACTCTCCAACTGGAATTTGCATCTCGGCGACATATCCATTCCCGAGGATGTAGATACTACCGGGCTGGAGCTTTTCGTTTTCAAGCAAAAGCCGCTGCCAGGCGACTCTGTACGGGTTGGAGAACCTGTCCATCTCTGGCTTGGCCCGCAGGGTTATGAAGAAAAAGATGCAGAGGAAGACGAAGATCTTCATTGAACCTACGCGCCCTGCCGTCCGCTGGGCAGGTGGCCTGCTGCTTTGCCTGCTGACGTGGTGCAGCGAGGCACAATTGGTTCAGTTGCCACTGCGGGAAGCAAAGTCCCCGCAGAAAAGCACCCGGCAGGCAAGAACCGCCGCTACACTTACTCCCATGCCGCTGCCCTTCTGGGATGACTTCTCCTTCACACGGCCCGGTGATGCCCATACGCCTCATGATACCCTTTGGACTGCCCGCGAAAGTGTGTGGGTCAATGAGGGCATTGGTGTGAATCCACCATCCAGGATGTCCGCCACATTCGATGGACTTGACTCGTTGGGCAATCCGTACAATGTGAATGATGTGCTGTCGAAAGGCTACGCCGACAAACTGGTGTCGAGGCCCATACGGCTTGACCTCGTTCCGGTAAACGGAAGAGACAGCGTATTTCTATCTTTCTATTTTCAGTATAAAGGAAATGGTGAGGCGCCAGACCCTGGCGATCTGCTCTCACTTGATCTTCTTGATTCTGCCGGCAACTGGGTGCCCACATCCTTTGCCCCGGAGAGTTTTGACACATACGACCCCACGGTATTCTATCCCTACATCGTCCAGGTCGCTGACGGTCGCTACTTTCACGATGCCTTTCAGTTTCGATTCAGGAATTTTGCACGCTTATCGGGACAATATGACACCTGGAATCTTGATTACATCTACCTGAACAAAGGACGTTACGAAACCGACACTTCCTTTCCGGACCGGACGGTGACCACCGGATTGACTTCCACTTTCAGTACCTACAGGGCCATTCCCATCAAGCACTTTGATCCCTCGTTGATCGCCAAACCAAGTGTCGTTCTCAACAATCTGCGGGCGGGCAACCTCCAGCCTTTCGACTACAGCACGTGGCTCTCAGTAACTGCAACTTCGGGCGGCACCACTTTGCCGACTGCAACACGTCCGCTGGATGTGGCGCAGGATCCGGGATTCCTGCTTCAGCCGCTTCAATACAAGACTCTCACCCTGAATCAATCGGTCGCAGCATCGGATCTTGATTTGTCGGCCGATTCCATACATCTGGAAATTAAACTCGCCATCTCAACAAAAGACAACGTGGTGCCCGCCAACAATGGCGATTACATCACGTCGAAGTATGCACCCGTCGATTTTCGCTGGAACGATACCACGCGCACCGCATATGACCTCAGTACCTACTATGCGTACGATGACGGCACCGCCGAGTACGGGGCGGGATTGAATCAGCCGGGCACACAATTGGCGTACCGGTATGACTTGCTTACACCAGAAATTGTCACATTGAAGGCACTGGACATTTACTTTCCCGAGTTTGGCGACAAAAGCACACAACTGCTCCAATTCAATGTCTGGCAGGACCTCAACGAAACCAATACCTCCTTGTTGTACTCACAGACCATGCCTGTGGTGAGAAGCACCCATAACAAAATGGTTCGCTTTGTCTTTTCCAACTATGTACAGGTACAGGGAACATTCTATGTTGGTTGGAAACAATCAGCTGCTGTGGTGATTCCTGCCGGTCTGGACAAGTCGACTGATTCATCGGACAAAATCTCTTTCAATACCAATGGAGCCTGGCAATCAAATGTACTGGTGAAGGGAAGTCTGATGTTGCGGCCGGTGTTTCTGGAGGGAGTCGTTACAGGGTTACCGGAAATGTCCAGTGAAGTACCTTATCCCAACCCCAGCAGTGGCGTCTTTTATCTGCCTCAGGGAGCGCATTCGGTTCATGCCATCACCCTTACCGGCCAGGCAGTCGCAGTGGAGTCGGTCGATGAAGGCGACAGAACGGCTGTTCGGGTAAACAGCGAACCGGGGATACTCGTTGTGCGGTGGATGCAACAGAACAAAATGCGCGCTGCACGCCTCATGGTGCAGTCTCGGTGACGAGCAGCATTTCAATCGGCCACGGGGTCATGCACAAAACAAAGATCAGCAGTGCAAGCCAGCCGATCAGCTTTCTGCCCGGCGTCAAGGGCTCTTCAATGAGTGCTGGTGGATGGAGCACACCGCCAAATCTCCCGACAAGAAACGCAAAAAGCAACCAGCCGGAATATCCAGACAGGGATGGTATCATCCAGGTAGCGAGATATTGAACGGCAAATACTGCAATGGCCGTCATCCATGTGTTGGCGCGCGACAAGCCGAGTGCTTTGAAGGTGTAGAAAAGGAAGAGCACAAAGCCTGCAATGACCACCAGCAACTGTCCGATCCTCGGCAAACTATCAACCAGGAATTCAGGCAGAAAATCAGAAGGCTCTGACACAGGAGTGACCACGCCGAGTCCGGCAAAGAATACAAATCCAACAAAGGTGACTGAGGCAATCCAGCGATGCAGCCTGCTGCCGAAGAGTCCATACACCACATGACCACCGTCCAGTTGACCAATAGGCAACAGGTTGAGGCTTGTAAATACAAGCGAGAGATATCCGGCAAAAAGCGCAGGGTAGTGGATCACTTCATGCATATTGGGTACGCTTCCCTGGGGTGCGATCCAGGAGAGCATCGTAAACATGATGTTGTTGCCGAGGACAATGTCCACCCCGGGTCCCTTCATGTTCTCTCCGTAGACATGCGCCGCGTAGTCGAGTCCGTACTGCTGGTAGTCCGGATGAAATTGAAAAACGTACTCGGGTGGTGGAAGCGTGAGAAAGGCGTAGACGAGCACGCCTATCGCAGCAACAAAGCCCGCCAGCGGCCCCGCCACACCAATGTCGAAATTCTTGGTGGTTGAGGGCACCCGTTCCCGCAGGCGGATCACTGCACCGAGTGTTCCGAGAATAAAGAAGAAGGGCGGCAGCGGAATGTAATAGGGAAGTGAAGTTTTCACCCTGTGATAGACCGCGGTGAAGTAATGCCCGAACTCGTGTGCAGAAAGAATAAAGAGGAAGGGAAGCGAATAGTTGAATCCGCTCAGAAAATCGTCCCATGAATATCCCTCCATCAGGATGGACTTGCCATAAGCCCATTCGGCACCCGCCAACGTGGTTGTGCCAAGGGTGGCAACAAACAGAACGACCTGAAAAATGATTCGTTTGGTTTCCCGGCTCATGAAAAGAGATCAAAGATCATGTCGGGATGGGTGATGTGAATGGCATTGAGTCCAGCCTCGCGGGCCCCTTCAATATTGTGCAGGTTATCATCCAGAAAAAGCGACTCCTCCGCATGCAGGCCGCTGTCTGACAATACCGCTTCATAAATCACTACATCCGGTTTGCGGAGCTTCATCACGTGTGAATAGTACACCTTCTCAAAATAGTGGTCCAGTGAGGATACCTTGTGATCCTGATGCAACCTGGCAGTGAATGCCTGAACATGGATGCCATTCGTGTTGCTGAGCAGAAATGTCCGGTAATCAGTTTTCAGCTGTTCAAGCAAGGCCAGCCTGGCTCTGGGGATATCGCCCAGCATCGCATTCCATGCGGAATCGATCACGTCATCGGAGGCATCCGTCTGCAAATGGTCCCGGACGGCGGTGCGGAATTCCGCATCACTGATCAGTCCCTTTTCATAGTCGAGGAATTCAGGTCTGCTCACTGCTGCCTTCACTTCTTCCAACGGTTTGCCTGAGATGCCGGCAAATGCCTGCAGCGTGGCAGGCACTGACAAATTCAGCAACACACCGCCGAGATCAAAAATAACGTTCTTGATGGCTGGGTTTGAGAAAGGCATACGGCTGGCAAAGATGCACCATTGCCACTCGTTTATCAAATCTAAGAAAGCGGACTATTGGTATACCCGCACGTAATCCACTTCCATGCGCTGCGGCCAGATGGATTCATCAATTCCCTGTTGCCCGCCCCAGTTGCCACCGACGGCTACGTTCAGAATCAGGTGAAAGCGTTTATCAAATGGCCAGCCGTTGAAATCATCACCAGGTACACGTGTTACCGTGTGGTACAGTTGTTCATCCACATAGAAATCAACCTTGTCTTCCTTCCAGTCCACGGCATACACATGAAAGGCATCCTGGGAATCAGGGATGGTGATCTTTCCTTCTTTTTGAGTCTGCTTGATATGGTTGTACTTCTGCGAGTGAAGTGTGCCGTGGATGACACCGGGGTCATGGCCAACGTGTTCCATGATGTCAATCTCGCCGCTCTCGGGCCAGCCGCCGTAACTCCAATCAGTAGAGAGCATCCAGATGGCTGGCCATGTGCCTCTGCCTTTGGGCACCCTGGCCTTCACCTCAATCCGGCCATAGAGCCAGTCGCCCTTGCCTTTGGAGACCATGCGGGTAGACGTATAGGCCTTCGTGCCCAATGAATCGTGGTGCGCCTCGATGACCAGCATGCCGTTTTCAATCCTGACGTTCTTGCTGTTGCTTGTGTAATACTGCGCCTCGTTGTTTCCCCAACCACATACATTCGGGCAACCGTCGCCCATGTCGTACCCCCATCGGGTGCTATCGGGGGCGCCATCTTTGTCAAATTCATCAGCCCAGACCAGTTTTCGCCCAGACTCTGCCCCGCCACAGGAGGCAAGTATCAGGCCCATAGCAATCCAGACCAGGATCAAAGTGTGCATTTTCTTCATGGCGGCAGGGTTTATGTTCAAATTTACTCAGAATAACTCCTGCCTTGCGCGCCATGGGCTTCCTTTGGTGTAATTTTTAGCTCCCATGTAACCTTTCCGGATAAGCTCAGTTCTCCTCAACAGACAGACACCTGGTGGAATCACTTTCGGACAAT
>JAIBBB010000016.1 GCA_019694905.1 Cyclobacteriaceae bacterium | reverse complement strand
TAAAGTCTGCGAACCCGCCGGCTGAAAGACCCTTCATCCTTCGCATGAAAGAGTTGACCATGCTGGGATTCTTCACCTCTGAGCCGGGTGCCACGCAGGTGTTGCAGTATTCGGCGGTGCCGGGTGCATACCGAGGCTGCGTGCCACTCAGCGAAATAGGCAAAACCTGGGCAACCTGAGTTTTCTTGTTGCAGAATATGCAGGGCGGGTCGGTCAAAAACCGGCCCGCTCTTTTTTTGACATCATACCGTGTTTGGCTACATTTGCTGCCCCGTCAGGAATGGCGGAGGCCAAAAGCCAAAGTGGCGGAATTGGTAGACGCGCACGACTCAAAATCGTGTGCCTTCGGGCGTGAGGGTTCGATTCCCTCCTTTGGTACTGCAAAAGAGACCGGTGTAAACCGGTCTTTTTTTGTTTACCACCTCCTCGCCACTAACAGCGCAAAGTAGTCAGACCTGTCCACGTGTGCCTTCAACGTGATGCCGCCATACCAGCCCGGTTTGAATGAGTAGGCGAGCACATAGCGTTGAAAGGTCCGCTCTGAAAAACCAGTCTGTAGGGTAAGGTACCAGGCCAGCTGCTGGCTGAAGAGCAGTTTGCCCAGTGTAAGCTGATGTGCAATGTGCATGGAGGGAACCCAGTCCGCAATGGCTTCGCCGCTCTGCTGCTTCCGGTATTTGCTCAGTCCGTCGTAATACAATTCGCCGCCAAGACCCAGCGCCGAAATTCGCCCGAGGGTGCGCGCAAAAGTGGCATTGAAACCGCCCACAGGCACCGAAGGTGACGACGGCGTGAGCTGCCGGTAGAATCCAAACGCGTGAACCGTAGTGATCCACTGATTGGGTGGCCGCTTCTTGTGTTCCCAAAGATGGTAGACGGACAAGGAAGGTGTGTAGCGAAGTTGCAATCCCGCCGACAGCAGGTTCATTCCGTCATTAGGATCGCGTCGGCCGCCGTTGGAGATGTGTTGCAGCCGGCCATGCAGAGAAAGAAACCAGTGCGGGTTCAGTTGCCATTGTACAGATGGCCCCAGCGTCAGCAGAAAACTGAGGGGAGCACTATAAAAAGTGTTCTCTGGATTGCTGTTTGCATTGTAGACACGCGTCATATAGGCGAGTCCGGTTCCGCCCTGCAAGGATACTTGCCAGCGCGGCCGGTGCCACAACACGGGTTCTGTGTAGGCCGACACGCTGAAAGCATGACCCAGGCGGCCGTCTTTGAAATCAGTCCATGTCAGGGAAGATCCATTGCGGATGAGACAATTGCAGTAGTTCCATTGGGATCTTCCATTGCGCACCCAACTCAGTCCGGCCTGAATAGTCAGTGGGTGGAGTGAGGTAAACGCCTGAAGGTTGGCTTCACCCGTGATGATGCGGGATGCATACAGGGACGACTCAAAACTGAAGCGTGCGGCGGTGTCAACGGGCGTCTGGGCGCCTGACAGAAAGGGGAGCAGCCATAAAAGCAAGATGCCACGCATGGCACAAACATACCAAAGCGTGGCATCAAGTAAATACTATTTGCCGTGCGCGAGTTTGACTGTCCTGAAGATAGGCAACAGGCCGGGTAGCAAGGCAAGCAGAATAAGCAGACCTGCAGTACCGGTTACTGCAACGGTTCTGGTGAACAGATCGCCTGTTGTGTAAATGAACAGGATCATGACAACGGAAAAAGGCATGGAGCATCCGAGCACGTTCATGGCAAAGTCCAGGTCGAAGGTGCGCACGCGTTGTTCACCCTGTTTGTTCTCCAGTCCGGACACGGCTGCCATGTGCGAATAGGGCCAGAAGCTGGTGGCACTCTGCGGAAACACAACGATCAGCAGGGCAGTGGCGAGATCCTGAGGGGGCAACAACCAAAGCAGGAGGCCAGACATCAGGAAGGCGATGCCCGATCTGAAAAGCAGGAATGAGAAGATGGTTTTTACTTGTTGCCAGGTAAGCCGGATGGACATGCCGATGAAAAGTAGTACCAGGGGCGTCATAAGCAGACTGACTTTGTCAATACCTGCGCGGAGGAATCCCGGCAGCGAAGTGTAGTTCAGGCCAAAGGCGAGCATCAGAATCGCAACAGCGATGACCGTGTTGACGGGCTCGTTGATGAGCGAACGCACTACGTCCTTGATATTCACCTTGCCGGATCCTTCTCCCCGGGAGTTGAGCCGGAAATACCAGCGCATGGCGATGACATAGGCAATGATCAGCACAAAGATCTTGTTACCGAGGTCGGCCAGTGCGGCGAGCGCTACCTTGTCTTCACCGCTGTATTCAAGTATGAACGGAAAGCAGGAGAGGCCCGGCGCCAGCGACGGCAGCAGCAACACCAGCGTCCGGTATTGCTGGTCGGGAATATGAAACATGGATTGCAGTGGCAGCCTGCTGATCAGCGCGAACATGACAAGATTGAATACGAGGGCCAGCACAGGAATGATGATCAGCGAGGCTGTGAAGTTGACCTTGACGAGTGCGATGAAAATGGTAGCGGGCAGCGCAAGGCTCAGGATGATGATCCGCACACCTTCGCGCTGATCTTTGCTGCTGATGCGATTCCGGAAGAAGAATCCGAGAGCCATCAGCAGCAACAGGGATAGCGTTGTTTCCAATGAACTCATGAGCGATCAGCTGAGCAGTACGGGAAGATTGGCAGCGAACATTTTCATTTCATCGAGCGTGCCGATGCTGACCCGTCCGTATGGTTTGCCGAAGATGTCAAAACCGCGGATACCCACGCCTTTGTCTGCCATGCGGCTGACAATCTCCTTGGTGGAAAGACTGACTGGGAAGAGGATGAAGTTGGTAACAGAGGGGATGGGATTGAACCCGGCCTTCTTCAACGCGTCGAAAGTGAATTCGCGATTGATCTTGTTGTTGGTCCTGGTAAAATTCTGAAACTCTGTGTCGTTGAGGGAGGCCATCGCGCCTTCAAGAGAAGTCACCGAGATTCCCATTTCTGTTCGCACGAGGTCCTGGATCATTTTGACGCGTTCGGGGCGTGCCACCATGTATCCAATGCGCAATCCGGCCATCCCGTGAATCTTGGAGAAGGTGCGGCAGATCATCACATCATAGCCTTCTGCAATAAGGCCCGCAGCGGTCTGGGTCTGGTAGTTGTCGAGCAGTTCCAGATACGCTTCGTCAATGAACACAGGGACGCGCTTGCTCACCCGCTTGCAGAAAGACTTGATCTCGTCAATGGATGTCAGCGTGCCGGTCGGATTGTTCGGATTGCAGATATAGACAACTTTGGTATTGCTGTCGATGGCTTTCTCCATCGCTTCGAGATCGTGCGAGTAGTCGGGTTTCAGCGGGATGTTTTTCCATGTGGCACCGATTGCCTGGGAGGTCTTGACGAGCGACATGTAGGAAGGGTCGGCGGACACCACGTTACCGCCTTTGCCGCAGAGGGCGAAGGCCGTCTTTTCAAGCAGATCGGTAGAGCCGGCCGCGATAAGAATCTGATTGGTGTTTACGCCTTCCTTTTTTGCCAGGATTTCAACCATCGCAATGGAGCTGTTGTAGACATACCGATTGCCTTTGGACGCGCTGGCTGCAATGGCCGCAACCGCCTTTTTGGATGGCCCCCAGGGATTTTCGTTGGCCAACAGGCGTGCCTTTACCGACATCGGGTCTTGCAGGTGGTAGGTTTCCCTGAGTCCGTACTCTCCCAGCCAGGGGGTGAGCCCGAGCGCGGGTTTGGCTTCCAGAGTCTGAATGAATGAGGCGCCCGTGGCGAGGCTTCCGGCTGCCAGCGCCGTTCGCTTCAGCCAGGTACGACGGTTGATTGGGTTCATGGGTTGAGTTGGGTTGAGTTTCGAAGTGATAGGTACCAGGTATTGGGTTGAATTACACCTTGATGTACATCGCAACCGATTTCGGCGGTGCTGCGACCGATTGCACTGGATGACGACGTTTCAATGTGAAGGCAACTTATTGATAAACATAGGTATTTTTTGACCCATGAGTTTCCTTGAACGTTACAAATTTTTGATATGTTGGGTAAAAAATGACCCTATATATGAGATTATTAACACAAAATCTCGACCAATAGGGCTGTCGGGCCACTGGGTATGTAATTCGGGCTCCATTCAGCGTAAATGGGGCAACCTTCCATGAGCCGGGTAGGTGAAATGCTGATATCGGTATAAGGGGAAGCCGCAAAATCGATCCAATGGCGGATTTATCCAATTGCGGATGGGGCTGAAGGATGAGAGTGGGCCACCTGCCACCTTTGAGTCACTGATGCAGAGATAAAGAGTGTCAGCCCTTATGAACAACCAAAATATCAGGTTGCTGCTGGTTGAAGACGACCCGCTCAATCAAATGGTGACGACGAATGTGCTGAAGAGACTGGGCGTGACTGTAACCATCGCCCGAACCGGCTCCGAGGCCTTGTCTATGATAACCACGAAGGCCTTTCACCTCATCCTGATGGACTTGTTCATTCCGGTAATTGATGGTGCGGAGTTGACGAAACGCGTGCGGGCGCTGGACGACTTTTATTTCAAGTCGGTACCCATCATTGCTTTCACCGCTTGTGATGAGAAGGATGCCTGGATTTCGGTTCATGCCTCCGGCATGACAGACCTGCTGACGAAGCCGTTCGGTGTGGCAGAAATGAAGAACATCCTCATGAAGTACACCAACCCGGAAGGGGTGTTGGTGACAAGTGGTCAGTCGATGTATTCAGAGGGTACACACAAATACAGATAAGATATCATAGTGTTTAGTTATGGGGGTTTAGGTTGGGAAGGGCCTTCTTCGGAAGGCCTTCCTTTTTCTATGCCGGTGCAATGCTGTACTTTCGATGCCATGAAACACTACATCCTTTTCTGCCTTGTTCTCCTGGCACCTTTTGTTCAAGCCCAGCATTCCCCGCTGTTGACAGACATGGAGATCCGCATACTCGAGTCGGAGTTGTCGGGTGAAACGGCCAAGCGCAACCTGGAGTACCTCACGCGACTGCACCGGATGCGGGGGTCGTCTGACTTCCGGAAGGCAATCGATTTCATTACCTCCAAACTGGAGGCCTATCAGTTGGAGAGTGTCGAGAAGTTTCAACTCCCTGCTGATGGCAAGACGATGTTCGGCACCCAGAAGTCGCGGCTTGCGTGGGAGGCCGAATCAGCAGAGTTGTGGGAAGTGGTGCAACAGAATGGCCAATGGGTACACACCAGTCGCCTGGCCGACTGGGAAGCGATGCCCATTACGCTCGCAGAAGACAGTGAGTCGGGCGATGTGACGGCGGCACTGGTTGATGTCGGCGCGGGCACCAGCGAAGCTGATTATGCCGGGAAGGATGTGCGCGGGAAACTCGTGTTGACTTCATCAGGCCCTGAGCCGGTCGTGCCGCTGGCCATCACCCGATTTGGTGCGGCAGGTATCGTCAGTTATACACAAAATCAAAAGACTGCATGGTGGAAAGAAGACGAGAACCTGATCCGGTGGGGACACCTGGGAAGTTTTTCCCCGGTCAATACGTTTTGCTTCATGGTCTCACTAAAGCAGGCACGCGACTTTCAGCAGCGCATGGCGCGTGGACAAGCTGTGACGCTGCATGCCCGTGTGAAGGCCACCCGGCGGATTGGCCAATACGACTTTGTGACAGCCGTGATCAAGGGTACTGACCCACAACTCAGCCAGCAGGAAATCGTTTTCACCTGTCACCTCGATCATCAGCGACCGGGGGCCAATGACAACGCCAGCGGAAGTGTAACCATCTTGGAAGTGGCGCGGACACTGCAGCGATTGATTGCTGAAGGACGGTTGCCGCGACCTGCCCGTACGATTCGCTTCATCTGGGGACCGGAAATCGAAGGAAGCCTGGCGGTGCTGACGCAGCGGCCTGAACTCGCCCGCAGAATCGTTGCGGATATTCACATGGACATGGTCGGTGGAGGGCCCGTCACCAAATCGCTTTTTCATGTCTCCCGAAGCCCGAAAAGCCTGCCGAGTTTTGTGAGCGACGTTGGCGAGTCATTTGGTCAGTTGGTGAACGAGCAATCTGATTTGTACGCCAGTGGTATGCCGCATGCCTTTGAGTTTGTGTCGCCGGAGGGTGGCCGCGAGCCGTTGCAGGCAGTTATCGGCAAGTTCTCCATGGGCAGTGACCACGATGTGTATTCAGAGGGCTCGTTCGGAATTCCAGCCGTGTATATGCACGACTGGCCCGACCGGTACATTCATACAAACTTTGATCTGCCAGCCAATATTGATCCAACCAAGTTGAAACGCGCCGGGTTTATCGGCGCCGCCAGCGGCTACTTCATTGCCGCCATGAAGGATGCTCATGTGGCCGGTCTGTGGCAGGTGTTGCGTTCACAGTCGCTCAGGCGCTCTGCAGAAGCAATCCAGCGTGCCACACAAGTGGACCCAGTTGAAGCGGCCATTTTGAAGCGTAGCTATGTCGTGTATGAACGCGCAGCGTTCGAGACAATTGCCAAATTTGCCGCCATCAGTCCTGTGATCAGAAGCGAAGCCGCCGGATTTTATGCTTCGATGGAACAGTCCCTTGGGGTACAAACAAAGCCCACCACCAGAACGGGTGGTAAGATCTATGTGCGGAACCAGCAGGTGAAAGGTCCGGTGTCTGTCTTTGGTTATGATTATCTCGAAGACCATAATCCGGCAAGTGCCACGTTGGCTTTGCCGCAATTTCAAGGACTGTGGGGTAGCGACTACGCCTACGAGGTGCTCAACTGGGTGGATGGTAAGCGAACATCCATCGACATTCGCAACGAAGTGTCGGCGGAGTTTGGACCCATTCAGCAGCAACTGGTAGATGTTTATCTCAGCGCGCTGGAGCAGGCAGGTCTGGTAATACTTAAAACGGAGAGATGAAGTCTGGCGCATCCACAGTTGAGGACTACATCCGTGAACTGCCTTCAGACCGGCGTGATGGAATTCTCTCATTAAGAAGGACCATCCTTCAGCATCTTCCTGTCGGTTTCGAGGAAATCATGCTTTCAGGAATGATCAGTTATGTGGTGCCTTTGTCCACATATGTGAAGGGTTATCATGTTAAGCCGGGTACACCGCTCTCGTTGATAAGCCTCGCATCGCAAAAGAACTACCTATCGATGTATCACATGGCGCTCTACCAGGGCCCACTGCTGGATTGGTTTGTCAGGCGCTGGTCAGAGACAGTCTCATATAAACTTGACATGGGCAGGTGCTGTGTCCGTTTCTCGCCCGGCAATGTGCCGCTGGAATTGATTGGTGAATTGGCTGGCAGACTCACCCCAAAGCAGTGGGTCGACCAGTATGAGAAGGCACTCGCAAGTGCGCGAACGAGGACATAGTGATTCAGTCTTCTCCGCGCCGCCAACGTTTCTTCTCACTCTGTTTTTTCTTTCCAGAGAGCCTTTTCTCGATCGCCGACTTTCCGGGTTTCGTAGGCTTTCGCTTGCGGGGCCGTGTATATGCCTTCCGGATGATGTCGGCGAGTTTCTCACCTGCCAATTCTTTGTTCGCTAACTGACTTCTGCTTTCCTGCGCGCTAACAACAAGTTCTCCTTCTTCAGTGATCCGTGTGGCCACCTGCAAGAGCAACCTGATTTTGACTTCTTCTGGAAGATGTTTCGAATCTGCTGGCTTCCAACGCAAAATTACTTTTGTGCTCGTTTTGTTTACATGTTGTCCGCCTGGTCCGCTGCTTCTTGCGAATTGCCAATTGACCTCACTTTGAAGAATAGCCTGTACAACGCTGTCCAATGATTCCATCCTGCAATTTATTCAATCCAACAGAAGTGGAGTGAGTGGTCACGCATCGTCACAAGATTTCCTGAATGACCATCTTTAGGTTGGCAATAGTGATGGTATCGCCAATGCGGTGACCCATCAGTGCAAGACCGGCGGGTGAGGCGGGGGACACTGCGAAGTAGGTATGGCCGCCAACCTGGATGCGACCAGCGGCAATCGCAATGTAATAGCGGTGGAGGTCTGTGATGACCACGCTGCCGTTGGCGGCAACCGGCGTTGTGTGCAAAGGCACTGACAGCAAAGTCCTAAGTGTATGTTCAGCGTCTCTCAGTTGTTGGGTGGCCTTTTCGATCTCAAGTTGTGCCATCGACCGACCGGTTTCATACTTGTCGCCGGAGGAGCTTTTGGTTTCCTCATTCGCACTGGCCTGTGTGAGCGCCAGTTCGGTTTGGATATTTTGGATGCGGGCCGACACAACCGCTTCGCAGGCGCTGTGCAGCTGTTGTTTGAGTGAAGTTACTTCCGGAGGCATGGCGCAAAGATACGCTATCCTCATGGTAGCCTGGTGTCAGGTGCCGGTGCGGGTCCACTTGAACACGACGTCGAAGAAATCGTGTGGATTGAAGGGCTTGGCCACAGAGTCGGACATGCCGGCGGCGACAACGTCGTCGTGCACTTCGGCCGCAGAAGCCGAGACTGCAATGATTGGAACCTGCTGGTTGAACATCCTGATTGTGCGTGTGGCAGTAATTCCATCCATCACAGGCATCTGAATGTCCATCAGGATGGCATCATACGTACTTGTTTTGCATTTGTCCACAGCCACCTGCCCGTTGACGGCTACATCAACGGTTGCTTTCCAGTGCGTGAGCATTCGTTCGGCGACTTTCACGTTGTATTCTGTGTCTTCTACGACCAGGATGCGCAATCCGCTCAGGTCACCACCAGCCGCTTTGGTCAGGCGTTGGCTGGCCGAAGTGCCTTTCCTGAATTCGAGTTCGAACTGGAAAGTGGAACCTTGTCCGGGCTCGCTCTGCAACTCTATTTTGCTGCCCCACAACTCCAACAGGCGTTTGACGATGGTGAGGCCCAGGCCGGAGCCGCCGTACTTTCGGTCGATGTCGGAATTCGCCTGAGTAAATCGTTCGAAAATCAGAGATTGCTTGGAGTTTTCGATACCGATTCCGGTGTCTGTAACAGAAAACCGTACGCGGGCATCCCGAGGGTTATTCGCAACGAGTGAAGCGGCAATCGAAATTGTGCCATTCTGAGTGAATTTGATGGCATTGCCGATCAGGTTGTTCATGATCTGATTGAGCCTGGATTCATCGCCGATGAGGTTCGGCGGAATGGAGGCGTCAAACCAAACCTGCACCTTGTTCCGGTTCTCCATGGCCTTGAAGCTATGCGCCTCACGCAAATTGTGGAGGATTTCCGACAGACTCATGTTCCGCTCGTTGAAGGACACCTTGCCTTCGTCGATCTTGCTGAAATCGAGAATGTCGTTGATGAGACTTAGCAAGCTGTGGCTTGAAATGCGCAATGAACGCAACAGCGATTCCTGTTCCTGCAGATAGGGTTCACCCTCCAGCAAGTGAATATTGCCGATGATCGCGTTCAAGGGAGTCCGGATTTCATGACTCATCACAGACAGGAAATTGCCTTTTGCTTTTGCAAGTTGCTCTGCAGACTCTTTAGCGGATTCCAGCTCAATCTTCAGGATGCGTGTTTGCTCGGCGAGTGTGGTGATGTCATTCACTACGCGCATGAGGTCACTTGCATCGTCATAGTTGGCACTGAAGCGCTGATCAAGTTTGCTGAGCGCACACTTCAGTTTTTCAACTGACTGCCGGCTGATTTCATTTTGCTCTTTGAGGTTTTGATAAACATCCTGATACTCCCGCTCACTGATGGCGAACGCGTGCTCTGACAGTTGCTTGTCACGCTCCTGCGATTCGTACCGGCTGTTGACTGCCTGTAGAAAGGGCTGCAGCAAGTCAATGTCGAACCCCTCGGGGAGGTATTTTCTGATTTGCCTTTCCAGTATCGGATGAACTGTCATCGGTCTAGTTTTCGCGGAGTGTGGTAATGGTCATGGTCTGGTTGTGCAGTTCGCAATTCAAGCGATTTCCGATAGGAGAAATCTCGCCGTAAGAATAGAACCCTGTGGCAAATGATGACGCACCGAGGGTTTGTCGGGCAGCTTCGATTTCTTCTTCAATCCGGTCACCCAGCACGATCTTTCTCCCCAGGCAGCTGATGAGTATGGCAAGTTCCGGCTCGGCAGTCATTTCCTGCACGCACTGTTGTGCTGCCTCCGACGAGGCTTCAATCAACCGGTCGAAGTTGGCCTTCATCAGCCTCACGCGGCCGCCCTGAGGAAGATTGCCCGCGAATGTCATCGACTGCTGGTCTTCATCGATCGAGAGGATGGTGCGAATGAGTGATTGACCGGTCCCTTCAAGTTTGAGTGCGAGCGGAAACAGAAAGGCAGAGCCGGGGAGTTCTTTCGCATAGGGCCCCAGGTAGTCTTTGTAGAGTCCCAGCGCATTCTTACCATCGATTTCGTAGAGCACGTTCTTGTCGGATTTGGAAATGGTCCGCTCCGGACCAAAAGCATCCCAGCCTCCGACAGAGCCAGTTGCCATGGTGATTTCTCCATACAGCCCCAGTGCTACCAGATAGCCTTCGCCGATGGTGTCATTCAGACCAACAAAAGTGCTGCTGAAGGAGGTTCCATCACCGGCTAGTCCCCCTACTAAGGAAGTCTGCGTAGGCCGCTCTGAATTGAGGCCTGCCACCAGTTCACTGCCGTTGATGTGTGTGCCGTCGGCCAGCACAAGCACACCGTTCAGACCTTCCGGCGACAGTTGCTGCATCAGCCTTACGCCTGCCTCAAAACTGCTGCCTGCATCACGGATGTGTGTGAGTGCGCAATCAATCATGCTTTTTTCCAGCTGAATGGCAGTGATTGCGAGACTTTCGTTCATCACTGTCGAGCCGAGTATTTCACCCGCGGTGGAGCCCCACACAATGTGCGCTTTCGGGAACCTGCCGCGGATGTAGGAGGCCAGTACCTGGTCGGCAAGCAGGGGCCTGTGACCAAATGCAAGTACGAGTTGACAGTCAGTGGCATTGAAGCCATCAGACTGCCGGAGTTGGGTCCAGCTCGCCTGCCGAAAGTACATCTGGAGAATCTTCATGGTTGCTGCCGGGTGTGATTGACCGGATGGCAGCGAAAGTATCTATTGGGGCCATTGGCCAGTGGAAATTTCGATGAACAACCGGGTTGTTTGGCCGGAAGTAACCTCCCAAAGGGTGGGTGAAGGGATGAACAGGCGGCGGATGTGGAGCAGATTTGCCACACACCCAAAATGAGGGGGAATCAACCCCGAATGAATTACAGTTCGCCGCGCTTCATCGCAGCCACTGCGAAGTTAGCCGCGCGGGCCGTCAACGCCATGTACAAGATAGAAGGACTTTGGTTGCCGGTGCTGGTCATGCAGGCGCCATCAGTCACGAAAACATTCTTGCACGCGTGGAGTTGGTTGAACTTGTTCAACAGGGAAGTGCGGGGGTCTTTGCCCATCCGGCAGCCACCCATCTCGTGAATGTCGAGTCCGGGTGCCTGGTGTGAATCATTCCAGCGGATATTCTTGCAGCCAGCCTTTTCCATCATTTCGGAACTTTGTTCCAGAAAGTCCTTGATCATGCGCTCGTCATTGTCGTCATAGTCCACGCTGGTGACCAGCAGTGGAATTCCCCACGCGTCTTTTTCAGTGTTGCTGAGTCGCACATGATTCTTTTCTTTTGGGATCGTTTCTCCCTGGAGGTACATGTACATGTGCCAGTCGCCCGGGTATTGCATCGCTTGTTTGAGTTCTTCTCCGCAGGCAGTCTCTATTTTGTTCGATCCATAGGGCGTGCGATAGGCGCCCATGAAGGAAGTAAATCCGCCCACATAGTCGGTGTCAATTTTCTTCAGGTTGCGATAGTTGGCGAGGATGGGTTCAGTAGGGTTGCGCCCGGAATAATACTGGTCCTGAAATCCGGGCACATCAGCACCGATGGATGCACGGTAGTTGTGAAAGGCGACAAACTTCCCGAGAAGTCCGTTATCATTTCCGAGGCCATGGGCAAACCTGCTGCTGGTGGAGTTGAGCAGAATAAGGTTCGTGTTGAGTGCAGAGGCGTTGACAAAGATGATGCGCGCATAATATTCAACTGCTTTGCCGCTTTCTGAATCTATAATGAGGACGCCTGTGGCTTTGTCTTTTTGTTCATCGAAGAGGACGGAATGCACCACACTGTGCGGGCGCACTGTAAGGTTGCCGGTGCGCTGGGCCCAGGGTAATGTGGAGGAGACTGAGCTGAAGTAACCGCCGAAAGGACAACCGCGCATGCACAGATTGCGGGCCTGACACTTTCCGCGGCCCTGCTGCAAGTGAATATCCTGGGGCTGGGTGAGGTGGGCCCACCTCGCGTGCACCAGATGCCTGTCGCTATAGTTGGTGCGAATGGATTTTTGAATATGCGACTCCACGCAATTCAAATCAAAGGGTGGGAGAAACTCGCCGTCAGGCATTGCATCGATGCCGTCTTTATTGCCGCAAATGCCGATGAACTTTTCTACGTGGGAGTACCATGGTGCCACGTCGTCATAGCCAATCGGCCATTCAATCCCGTAGCCATAGCGATGAGGGGCCGTGAATTCATAGTGGCTCCAGCGCTGCGTGGCCCGGCCCCAGGTGAGAGACTTACCGCCCACCTGATAGCCCCGGATCCAGTCAAAGGGTTTTTCCTGCACATACGGGTGGTCCTTGTCTTTGATAAAGAAATGTGCGTTGTCCTCGCCAATGCCCGCTGCCTTACTGATGAGCGGATTATCCTGGAGAAATTGGCTGGTAAGGCGGCTGCGATGAGGCAGCTCCCAGGGGTTGAGTGTCGCAGTGGGGTAGTCTTTCACGTGCTGCACTTCTCGTCCCCGCTCCAGTACCAGCGTTTTCAGTCCCGCCTCACAAAGTTCTTTGGCAGCCCAACCGCCGGAAATGCCAGAACCAATGACAATCGCATCAAATGTGTTCTCCGGTAGTGTACCAGTCTTGATTGAAACAGCATGTGGCATAGGCATGAGATCTTTTAAGAAAGATAGTCGTTCAGCGATAGAGCCCAAAGGAGTCGTACAGGAGTGGCGTGAAGTCATAGGAAACCTCCCTGGCCTATTGTAAATCACAGTGCGTATTTGGGCGGTGGCCATGAAAGGTCCAGTCATTTTGCTGATGCTGCTGTGCCTCACAACAAGAGTGCGAGGCCAGGATCCGCCTGCGGATTATTTTCCGCGCGGAATGTATCCTTCTCTTGGTGTGGGATTTGGCAGCACCATGGTGGACAATGGGGCATTGGATCAATATCTGAGAAAGCACCAGAAGATCCCCGTTTCAGCCTATGATACCTATGGAATTATGCGAGCTCGCTTTTTTGGGGAAAAGTGGATACCCGGCATTGATTTCTCTGTGTTAGCCAAGGTTAGGTCTCCGATGTATACGTTGTCGCTGGGGGGTCAGTTGGGGTATGTGCTCGTACGGCGGCCAAAGGCACTGCTCACACTGACGGGGCACTTGATCTGGAGCGAGAGCATCATCAATGACGTACAGCCCGCAGGCATTACCATGCCTGTGTCATTTCTCCCTTATTACCTTCGGTATATACATCTCAGCCTGGGTTTGTCAGCCACAACGTATGTCTATCTGATGGATTTAAAAGGAAGACGCAGAACAAGTGCGGTGTATCTCACCGGAGAAGCCGGATGTACTTTCCTTGCGACAGACAACACATGGCAGTATGGTCACATGAATGGCTTTGGTCGCAGTGCGCGATTTGTTGGCCAGCCAGTTTCTGAGGTACCGGTGCCGGGTCCCTATACACTCTGGGTACAGGCAGGCGTTTTGTTTTCGCTTGGATTTCGGAGGTAGTTACACAACACCCTGAGCTTTCATGGCACCGGCCACTTTGAGAAATCCGGCGATGTTGGCGCCGGCCATGTAGTTCCCGGGTTGCCCATAAGCAGCCGCTGCAGACAAACAGGTATCGTGAATATTTTTCATGATCGCCTGAAGCTTGGCATCCACTTCCTCACGCGTCCAGCTCTGGCCCATGTAGTTTTGCGACATTTCCAGTCCTGAAGTAGCGACGCCGCCGGCATTAGATGCTTTGCCGGGCGAGTAAGCGATACCGTTGTCGAGGAACACGTTGATGGCCTCCGGCGTGCAGGGCATGTTGGCACCTTCACCAACCAATCGTACACCACTGGCGTGCAGGTTTTGTGCGTCGGTTGCGTTCACCTCATTCTGAGTGGCACAGGGAAATGCGCAGGCGGCCCTGGTTTTCCAGAGCGGATTGAACGCGCTTCCTGCAGGAGTAGCGTGGTACTCACACTTGAACTGATCGGCATACTCCTTGATTCTTCCACGGCGGTTGTTTTTCAGGTCCTTAAGGAACTCCAGTTTCTCACCTCTGATGCCTGCCTCGTCGATCACGTAGCCGCTGGAGTCGGAGGCTGAGATAGCGATGCCGCCGAGTTGGTCAATTTTTTCGATGGCAAACTGGGCCACATTACCGGAGCCGGACACGATGCAGCGCTTTCCTTGGAGGGAGTCTCCTTTCGATTGCAACATGTTTTCTGCAAAGTAAATCAGTCCATAGCCGGTGGCTTCCGGCCGGATGAGACTTCCGCCCCACGCCAGCCCTTTGCCTGTGAGCACGCCGGTAAATTCATTGCGGATCTTCTTGTAGGCACCAAACAGATAGCCAATTTCTCTGCCGCCTACACCGATGTCGCCTGCAGGAACGTCGAGCCTGTGGCCTATGTGGCGCGCCAGCTCGCTCATGAATGCCTGACAGAACCTCATGATTTCGAGTTCACTCTTTCCTTTTGGGTCAAAGTCGCTGCCGCCCTTACCGCCTCCCATGGGCAGGGTGGTAAGCGCATTCTTGAACACCTGTTCAAAGGCTAGGAACTTAAGCACACTCTGATTGACGGAGGGATGAAAACGGAGCCCGCCTTTGTAGGGGCCGATGGCAGAGTTCATCTGCACACGGTAGCCGCGATTGATCTGGATTTCGCCGCGGTCGTCTACCCAGTTTACGCGGAAGGAAATCAGCCGCTCCGGCTCAAGCATCCGCTCCAGAATTTTGAGTTTGGCCAGATCTGGATTCTTCTCAAGTACAGGTGTGATGGAGAGGATAACTTCTTCTGCAGCCTGGATGAACTCTGGTTCATGGGCGTTGCGTTGCTTGACATAGGAAAGATAGTCGGAGGCATTCATGGTAGATTAGTTTGTGTGGGCGTATAAAAATACGCAACTATACTGAGGCCACCCATGCTTGAGAAAATTACTTAATCTCCTGCGGCTAGCTGAAATCATACTAACCAGTGAGCATGCTCATGGAAGATGCAGGAGTTTGCTGCTACGAAATTCCAGCAGGTGGACCACTTCGTGGTTGTAGGGGAACAGATGGTGGATTCAACCCCTTTTCTTTCATGCTGCCGTTGCGGGAAAATAAAGTGTCATTATGACAATTATTCATTACATTCACTATTAAACCAGCAACCCATGAGATATTTGATCATCGTTTTTGTGCTGACTGCCGTGGCAGGCCAGGCCCAGCCGCTCAAGGCCCGCATCAAGATTGACATTGAGCGCCAGACAGGCGCGATTGATCCACTGATCTACGGAAATTTTACCGAACACCTGGGGCGTTGCATCTACGGTGGAATCTACGATCCTGCATCACCTGAGGCCAATGCTGATGGTTTTCGCAAAGACGTCATTGCGGCTACTCGCAACCTGGGCGTATCGGTCATCCGTTGGCCCGGAGGTAATTTTGTGTCAGGTTATCATTGGGAAGATGGCATCGGCCCGCGTGAAAAGCGTCCGAAACGCAAGGATCTTGCCTGGGGCGATACCGAGCCTAACACCGTGGGTACCGACGAGTGGATCCAGTTCAGCCGTGCAGCGGGTGCCGAGCCCTACATCTGTGTGAACATGGGTACCGGCACCTGGGACGAGGCGCGCAATTGGGTGGAATACTGCAATGGCAAACCCGGATTGTACTATTCGGATCTGCGAGCGAAGAATGGCCACCCGGAACCTTACAAGGTGAAATTCTGGGGCCTCGGCAATGAAGTTGATGGAGATTGGCAGATGGGCCACCGGAATGCAGAGGACTACAGCAAGTATGCACTGGAAGCTGCCAAGTTGATGAAGTGGTCGGATGACAGCATCAAACTGATTGCCTCAGGTTCCAGCAACTACGTGCGTGACTGGGCGGAGTGGGATCGCACCGTACTCAACTATCTGCACGACTACATCGATTATATTTCATTGCACCACTACTCCGGCAACCAGGACAAGGACCACAACCAGTTCATGGCGGTGACCACCCGGGTGGAGAATTCGATTAAAATCACGGAAGGGATTATCAACGAGGTGCGCAGCAAGTATCGGATGAAGAAGCCGATCTACATCGCCTTCGACGAATACAACGTGTGGTACAGGGCCTGGAATGAAGCCAAGCTGGAAGAGCACTACAACATGCAGGATGCGCTCGTGGTGGCGATGTATCTCAACGTGTTTGTGCGCAACGCGCACGTTGTCAAGATGGCCAACATGGCTCAGTTGGTGAATGTCATCGCACCGATGATGGTCACCAATGGCAAACTCTGGATGCAGCCTACCTACTACCCGTTGCAGTTATTTGCCCAGCATTGCAAAGGCAAGAACCTGTCAACGCTCGTCCAGTGCGACCGCTACGATGCAGGGGAGTTCAAGTCAGTGCCCTGGCTGGATGTTACCTCGGTCTATAACGAGGCTCAGCAGGAAGTAGTCATCAATGTGGTCAACCGGCACTCAGAAAAGGCTGTCGAGACCAGTTTGCAGAATCAATATGGCAAATGGACTGGCAAGGCAATCGTATCTGAAGTCAATGCCGGGCTGGCCGATGAAAACAGCGAAAAGGAACAAAAGGTAAAAGCTGTCACCAGGGAAGTAGCCGCCGGTGAAACCAGTTTCAACTATACTTTTCCGGCGCACAGTTTTACCCAACTCCGAATTAAAGTCAAGATCTGATGAACTTGAAACCAATTATCATTCTGTGTGCTCTGTCGTTCAGTGCGGTTTTCGCCAGCGCACAGCAGGCCACCCGAAAATTTGAACCTGTCGGTTTCGCACAGGTCAGTATCACCGACGCCTTCTGGAGGCCGGCCATGGACAAGGTAGCTACTGCCACAATACCTGCCTGCGTCTACCAAACAGAAGTGAAAACACCGCGTATCCGTAACTTCGAGAAGGTTGCAAGAAAGAAGGGCGAGAAGCACGAGGGAATCTTTTATGATGATTCGGATGTCTACAAAGCGCTGGAGGCGATCGCCTATTCGCTCAAGAATCACCCGGATGCCGCGCTCGAGCAGAAAGCCGATGAGTGGATTGACAAAATTGCTGCGGCCCAACTCGAAGATGGCTACCTCAATACATGGTATACACTCGGAGGCCTCGAGAACCGCTGGACGGACATGAGCATGCACGAGGATTACAATGGCGGACATCTCATCGAAGCGGCAGTCGCTTACTTTCACGCCACTGGAAAAAGAAAATTGCTGGATGTTGCCATCCGGTTTGCCGATCATTTCGATCGGACGTTTGGTCCGGGCAAGAGGCACTGGGTAACGGGCCACCAGGAATTGGAGTTGGCGCTTGTCAAGTTATACAAGACCACCCATGAGCAGCGCTATCTCGATCTGGCACGATGGCTGCTGGAAGAGCGAGGACATAAGTGGGCGAAGGGCTATACATGGGGTGACTGGAAAGATACCGCCTACGCACAAGACGTGGTGCCGGTGCGTCAGCAAAGAGAAATCACCGGACATGCCGTGCGGGCGATGTACATGTATACAGGTGCGGCCGATGTTGCAGCTCTCACGGGCGATGACGGCTACCTCACTGCCATGAACAACGTGTGGGAAGACGTGGTGTACCGTAACATGTACCTCACAGGCGGCATTGGCTCATCGGGAAGCAACGAAGGCTTCAGCAATGACTATGATCTTCCCAACGAGCAGGCCTATTGTGAGACGTGTGCTTCTGTGGGGATGGTATTCTGGAACCAGCGGATGAATCTGCTCACCGGAGACAGCAAGTTTGTCGATGTGCTGGAGCGCAGTCTCTATAACGGCGCACGCGATGGGCTGTCGTTGAGTGGCGACCGGTTCTTCTATGGCAATCCGCTTGCGTCCACCGGAAAGCATTTCCGCCGTGAGTGGTTTGGCACAGCCTGCTGCCCGGCCAACATCGCGCGTCTGGTGGCTTCGCTGGGTGACTATATATATGGTGTCTCCGACAAAGGTCTCTGGGTGAATCTTTTTGTGGGCAGTAGCACGAAGGTCAGAATTGGCAAGGCGGAAGTGCCGGTATCCATGGATACCCAATATCCGTGGGATGGGAGGATTGCAATTACAGTGCAACCTAAGAACAAGACAGCATTTGCGCTCCGTGTTCGGATTCCAGGGTGGGTTGCTGGCCAGGCTGTGCCCGGCGATTTGTATGTATTCGAGAACAAGTCGCCAGAGACCTTTGAGATTTTGCTCAACGGCAAAGTAGTTCCTTATACCATGGACAAGGGCTATGCTGTTGTTGAAAGGGAATGGAAGAAGGGCGATCAACTTGTACTGAACCTGCCCATGACGGTGAAGCCGGTGGTGACGCGGCCTGAAATCAAACAGGATGAGGACCGCGTGGCGCTGCAGCGCGGACCTATTGTGTACTGTGTGGAGGGCGCGGACAATGACAATCAGGCATGGAATCTGATTGTACCGGAGAAGACCGCTTTTACCGCGAGTTATCAACCGACCTTGCTGGACGGTGTGGTGACGATCCGATTTCAAGCCCCGGCGATCCAATTGGGCGCCGACGGCACATCGGTGCAAACCGTGACAAAGACCGTCACTGCAATACCTTATTATTCCTGGTGCAACCGTGGACAGAATCCGATGCAAGTGTGGTTGCCGCGAAAAATCAAAGACCTGAAAATTAACTACTAGTGGTGAGGCGCATTGTCATTGCCCTTGCTGCGTGCCTGACCGTCTCCGCGGCGCTTGGCCAGGGATACCTGGTGGAGCGATCGCCTGCACAGGCGAAGGCCCGGTTGGCTGTTCCCATCAAGGCCTTTGCCTTTCCGGCCGGAGATGTTCATCTGTCCGGCAACAGCCCATTTCTGAATGCCATGCAACGCGATGCTGCATACCTTCTCACCGTTGAGCCCAGGCGATTGCTTCACCGCTTTTACCTGAACGCCGCGCTTCCTGTTCAGGGTGAGGTGTATGGCGGTTGGGAAAGCGACGGACTTTCAGGTCACACACTCGGGCACTATCTGTCGGCCTGTGCACTGATGACGGGGAATGGAGATCCGCGCTTTGAAGAGCGAGTAACCCTGATCGTGGACGAACTGGCGCGTTGTCAGGAGGCACGGGGTACCGGCTATGTTGGGGCGATTCCCAATGAAGACTCCATCTTCTGGAAGTTGCAGCACGGCATCATTCGTTCGTCGGGGTTTGACCTCAACGGAGGCTGGTCACCGTGGTATACCGTGCACAAAGTGATGGCAGGGCTCACCGATGCCTACGTGTTTGCACACAATCAAAAGGCACTGGCGGTGGCGGAAGGAATGGCTGCATGGACCGGGACAATACTGAAGAACCTTTCGGAGGACCAACTGGAAGCCATGCGCAAATGCGAATATGGCGGCATGAACGATGTGCTGGTTCATCTTTACGAATTGACGGGTCGCCAATACTATCTGGATCTCTCACTCAAGTTTCATGATCGATTTGTTCTGGGCCAGTTAGAACAGGGAATAGATCCGCTGCCAGGTAAGCACTCCAACACCAACGTGCCGAAAGCCATAGGATGTGCCCGCCGATATACCTACAGCGGGCGCGCGTCAGATCAGCGGATCGCTACCTTCTTCTGGGAGACCATGACGCGTCACCATTCGTATGTGATTGGTGGCAACAGCAACTATGAATACTGTGGTCCGGAAGATCAGTTGAATGACCGTTTGAGCGATGCTACCTGCGAGACGTGCAACACCTACAACATGCTGAAGCTTACCCGTCATCTGTTCTCCTGGCAGCCTTCATCCGTCTACATGGACTACTATGAGCGGGCGCTGTACAACCACATTCTCTCTTCACAAAATCCCGAGACCGGGATGATGTGTTACTTCGTGCCGTTGCGAATGGGCACGCGCAAAGAATTCAGTGACCCTTTCAATACGTTTACCTGCTGCGTGGGCAGCGGCATGGAAAACCACGTGAAGTATACTGAACAGATTTATTCAGAAGGCGATGATGGTTCGCTGTACATCAACCTTTTCATTCCTTCTGAGTTAACCTGGCGGTCGACCAATCGCACTGTGAAGTTGGAAACAACATTTCCGCATCAGGAGCAGGTTACCTTGACAGTACGCGCAGCCCGCAACGAATCATTCCGGATCAGGGTCAGGAGACCTGCGTGGATCAAGGGTGCAGTTGAATTTCAGGTTAATGGCAAGCCTGTCCGTTCGGAACTGTTACCCAATGGGTACATGAAAGTGGCACGCACCTGGCGCGACAACGACCGATTGTCGTTTTCACTCCCGGCGGAGGTACACGCAGAATCGATGCCTGACAACCCCAATCGGATTGCGCTGTTGTACGGCCCTGTTGTACTTGCTGGTCAATTGGGCAAGGTGATGCCGGACCCGGTGTACGGCACCACCGTGCTGATGACTGATCGGCGCGAGCCTGCCCGGTGGGTCACACGAGACCCGGGATCGTTGCGATTTACCACACAAAGTGTTGCTCGTCCCACCGACGTTGTCCTTGCCCCGTTCTACGATACGTATGACCAGTACTATAATGTGTATTGGGACTACTTTACTGAGAAGGACTGGAAAGACCGGCAACAGGCCTATGAGAATGAAAAGCTTCGGGTGAGCAAGATCGAAGAGCGCACCCTGGACCACTTCCGGATCGGAGAGATGCAGCCAGAGCGTGACCACCACCTGCAGGCGAGTGAGAAGTCTTACGTGAGCGATGCGTTGGGGCGAATGGGCCGAGAGGCCCGCAGTGGCGGCTTTTTTTCATTTGATATGAAAGTGGATCCAACGGCTGATATGACTCTCCTGCTAAGCTATATCGGAGACGATGCAAACAGAGTATTCGATATTGTTGTTGAAGGACAATTGCTCGCCACACAAGAACTCAAGGGAGCAACTACCGGCAGATTCTTTGATATTTCTTATGCCATTCCGAAGGCGCTGACAACTGGAAAGACAAAAGTGGAAGTCCGCATTCTTGCCAACAGGGAAAAGACCGCGGGCAGGGTGTTTGGATGCAGAACATTATTACCAACGCGATGACAGTGTATCCTCAGGTTGCCCGGGTAGTGGTGGCTGTCGACTGCATCATCTTCGGATTTGATGGTCGGCAGGTGAAGTTGCTGCTCATCCATCGGGGCTTTGAGCCTGAGAAGGGCAGGTGGAGCCTGATGGGTGGATTTGTGCGGGGGGAGGAGGGTCTTGACATCGCTGCTGCACGCGTGCTGAAAGAACTCACAGGGCTGGAGGGTGTGTACATGAAGCAACTTTCGACTTTTGGTGAACCGCGCCGGGACCCGGTTGAACGCACGGTGTCCGTCGTCTACTTTGCGCTCATTGATATTAATCAGTACGCAGCGCCCCTGAGCGACCGGTTTCGGGCTGAGTGGTTCACACTGAAGAAGATCCCGCCCCTGATATTCGACCATCGGGAAATGGTGACGCAGGCATTGGTGAGGTTGCGGCAGGACGCAGAAACTCAGCCGGTGCTATTCGAGCTGTTGCCGGCGAAGTTTACGATGCCCCAGTTGCAATCACTCTACGAGGGTGTCTTTAGCAGAAAATTCGACAAGCGGAATTTCAGCAGGAAGGTGCTCGCCAGTGGCCTCATTGTCCGCACAAAGGCCAAAGAGAAATCGGGTTCGCGGAAGGGAGCCTTCTTGTTCAGGCTGAACAAAAGCCGGCGGACGTTACGACCGGTATTTGAACACATTGCTAATTGAGTATGAAAGAAGCGTATGTTATCGGCGTTGATTTTGGGACGGACTCAGTGCGTTCAGTAATCGTCAATGCGGGAAACGGCGATGAGGTCGCCTCAGATGTCTTTTACTATCGCCGCTGGCAGGACCGGCTGGGTTGTGACCCGGCTCACAACCAGTTCAGGCAGCATCCACAGGACTACATTGACGGACTGGAGTCGACTATTCGCGCCTGCGTAAAGTCGGCCGGATTGTCGGTGGCAGAGCAGATTCGGGCCCTCTCGGTGGATACCACAGGTTCCACTCCAGTCGCAGTGGATCAGCGCGGTGTGCCATTGGCCCTGCACAGCGCATTTGAAAATAACCCGAACGCCATGTTTGTGCTGTGGAAGGACCACACGGCAATTCAGGAAGCCACCGAAATCAATCACCATGCGGAGAAGTTCGCCACCAACTACCTTCAGTATGTTGGCGGCATCTATTCTTCAGAGTGGTTTTGGGCGAAGTTGCTGCACGTGCTGCGAAATGATGAGGCAGTGCGAAAAGCTTGTTATTCCTGGGTGGAGCATTGCGACTGGATACCGTTCCTGTTAACAGGTGGCACCAACGTGCATGATTTGCGCCGTGGAGTTTGTGCGGCGGGTCACAAGGCGCTTTTCTCCCCTGCATTTGGCGGCTTGCCGCCCGAAGACTTTTTCGCATCGCTGGACCCTTTGCTCAGCGGGTTCAGGAGCCGTTTGTTTAGTAACACCTATACGGCAGATCAACCTGCAGGAATGATAAGTCCCGCGTGGGCACAGCGATTGAATCTGCCGGCCACAGTTGTTGTTGGCATCGGCGCCTTTGATGCACACATGGGCGCGGTAGGCGGACAGATCGAACCTTACCACCTGAGCAAGGTGATGGGTACTTCCACCTGTGACATGCTGGTAGTCCCGCGGGCCGAAATCAAGGATACGCTGGTCAATGGTATCTGCGGGCAGGTAGATGGCTCGGTGATTCCGGGCATGATGGGTCTTGAGGCGGGACAGAGTGCCTTTGGGGATACGTACGCATGGTTCCGCGATCTGCTCGCCTGGCCTATGCAACACTTATTGCATGACCAGCCCTCCGTGCGCGATGCTACCATTGACAGGTTGATTCCACTACTGACTGAACACGCGGCGAGACTGCCGTTGGAGGCCGGCGACGAAATTGCACTCGACTGGCTGAACGGTCGCAGGACTCCGGATGCCAACCAGGAACTTCAGGCAGCCATCGGCCGGCTCAAGCTGGGCTCTGATGCGCCGCGCGTTTTTCGTGCACTGGTAGAGTCCACCTGTTTTGGAGCCAAAGCGATCGTCGAGCGCTTCAACGAGCAAGGAGTTCCTGTAAAGGGGCTGATAGGCCTCGGTGGCGTTGCCAGAAAATCGCCTTACATCATGCAGATGATGGCGGACGTGATGAACATGCCGATCAGAATACATCGGTCAGAGCAGACGTGTGCGGCAGGCGCTGCCATGTTTGCCGCCACCGCGGCCGGCCAGTATAACAAAGTGGAAGATGCGATGCAGTCGATGGGCCGCGGCTTCGACAAAACATTCGTGCCTGACGCCGCGAAAGTTGATTACTATCGCCGGCGTTTTGATGTGTACCGTCAGTTAGGAAACCTCATAAGCCAGTTGTGATATGGATTCATTCGAACAATTACGTCAGGATGCCTGGGCTGCCAACATGGAGTTGCCCCGACTTGGACTCGTGCTATTTACATTTGGCAATGTAAGTGTTGCGGATCACAAGCGGCGCGTATTTGCCATCAAGCCCAGCGGCGTTCCCTATGACCAATTGTCGCCGTCCAAAATCGTAATCGTGGATTTTGAAGGCCGCACAGTTGATGGCAACCTGCGACCTTCTTCAGACACGCTCACCCATGCTGTGCTCTACAGTGCGTGGTCGTCCGTGGGAGCCATCGTTCATACGCATTCCACCTATGCAACTGCCTGGGCTCAGTCGCTTCGCGATATTCCAATCCTGGGTACCACTTATGCTGATCACCTCACGACGGATATTCCTTGTGCACCACCCATGCGTGACGAATTGATTCAGGGAAACTATGAGCGTGAGACTGGTTATCAGATTCTGGAGTGCTTTCGCGATCGCGCAATGTCACCACAAGAGGTGGAAATGCTGCTGGTGGGAAGTCATGCGCCTTTCACCTGGGGCAAGGACTGGAAGAAAGCTGTCTATAACGCGGCGGTGCTGGAAGAGCTGGCGCACATGGCGACACTCACTTTGCAGATCAATCCGAACGCGCCGCGACTCAAGGAATCGCTGGTCAGCAAGCACTTTCAAAGAAAACACGGCTCAGATTCATACTACGGACAAGAATAGCATTACCCTATGATCAATCTCAAAACGCTTGAAGTCTGGTTTGTAACCGGCAGTCAGCATCTCTATGGCGACGCCACTCTGGCCCAAGTCGCCAACCATGCACAACAAATAGCGTTGTCACTGGACAATCACGCATCCATCCCGGTGCGCGTGGTGTTGAAACCGGTTCAGAAATCCAGCGAAGAAATCTATGCCATCTGCCAGGAGGCCAATACAAGTGCAACCTGCATTGGTATCATCACATGGATGCACACTTTTTCACCTGCAAAAATGTGGATTCAGGGACTTCGGGTGCTTCACAAACCGCTGCTGCATCTGCACACACAGTTCAACCGCGATATTCCATGGAGTACCATTGACATGGATTTCATGAATCTGAACCAGTCGGCGCACGGCGACCGTGAATTTGGATTTCTGCTGTCGCGCATGCGCAGGCCAAGGAAAATTGTAGTGGGGCATTGGCAGGAACAAGAAGTGGTGCAGCAGATCGATCAGTGGTTGCGGGTGGCCGCCGGCTGGCACGACTGGCAGGGAGCGAAGTTTTGCCGGTTTGGCGACAATATGCGGCAAGTGGCTGTGACGGAAGGAGACAAGGTAGAGGCACAGCTTAAATTTGGTTACAGTGTCAACGGGTACGGAGTTGGTGATCTGGTTGCCGTCATCCAGGCGGTTGGCGAGGCGGACGTGGATAGGTTGGTACAGGAGTACGATGACATCTATGTTGTAGCGGAAGAATTGCGGAAGGGAAAGGCAAGGCATGCCTCCCTGCGGGAGGCTGCAAGAATCGAGCTGGGCTTGCGACAGTTTCTTATCGCCGGTGGGTTCAAGGGATTCACAGACACCTTCGAAGACCTTCACGGACTGGGCCAACTCCCGGGAATAGGTGTGCAGAGACTGATGCAGGAGGGATATGGCTTTGGTGCAGAAGGAGACTGGAAGACCGCAGCGCTCGTACGCGCCATGAAAGTCATGGGCACCGGGCTGAAGGGCGGAAACTCATTTATGGAAGACTATACGTATCATTTTGCCCCCGGCGACAACCAGGTGCTTGGCGCTCACATGCTCGAGATCTGCCCGTCGATTGCAGCGAAGAAACCATCCTGTGAGATCCACCCACTGGGGATTGGCGGCAAGGCTGATCCGGTGAGACTGGTATTTGATGTGGCGGGCGGTCCTGCACTGAATGCCTCCATCGTTGATCTTGGCGACCGGTTCAGGCTGTTGGTGAATGAGGTGGAGGCGGTGTCACCCACCCATGCACTTCCCCGACTGCCGGTGGCCCGGGTATTGTGGAAGCCACTGCCTGACATGCAGATCGGGTGTGCGGCCTGGCTCCTCGCCGGGGGCGCTCACCACACATGTTTCAGCCAGAATATTTCCGGTGAACAACTCAGTGATTTTGCTGAAATTGCTGGAATAGAGTGTATTCAGATCAACCAAACAACATCCATCCACCAACTGCGCAATGAACTGCGCTGGAATGAACAAGCCTACTCACACTGACCTAACCACACACAAACTAACAGCCCATGCGACATCTTGTTTTCATTGACTATGTCATCATTCTCATCTACTTCATTATCGTTGCCAGCTACGGCTATTGGATTTACCGAAAGAAGAAGCAGAAGCAGACAGACACCAAGGACTTTTTCCTTGCCGAAGGTTCACTGACCTGGTGGGCCATTGGCGCCTCGCTTATCGCTTCCAATATTTCGGCCGAGCAGTTCATTGGTATGAGCGGTGAGGGATATCATGTGGGCATTGCGGTTTCCGTGTATGAATGGCTTGCGGCCGTGGCGCTCATCATCATCGCTGTCTGGTTCATGCCGATCTACCTGAAGAACCACATTTATACGATGCCGCAGTTTTTGAAGACACGGTACAATGAGACCGTTGCGCTGGTAATGACTATTTTCTGGTTGTTTCTGTACGTGTTTGTGAACCTGACATCTATTCTCTATCTGGGTTCAGTCGCCATCAATGGTCTCGTCGGCGGTCAATCACTTCATCTTATCATGCTTGGGCTCGCGTTGTTTGCATTGGTGATCACGCTCGGCGGCATGAAGGTCATCGGTTACACGGACGTAATCCAGGTGGCGGTATTGATAATCGGTGGTCTTGCGACAACCTATCTGGCACTCACTGTGGTGAGTGAGGCATTTGGTCTGGGTGGTGGTGCCTGGGATGGCCTCAAGTACCTGGTGAAGGATTCTCCGGAGCACTTCAAGATGATTCTGAACAAGCCTGCACCGGATGCGCCGCAGGAAGAGATCAACAAATACCTCGTGCTGCCGGGTATTGCCATGTATTTTGCGGGGCAGTGGATTGTAAACCTGAATTACTGGGGCTGCAATCAATACATCACACAGCGGGCACTCGGTGCTGACCTGAAAACTGCGCGAACCGGTATACTTTTCGCGGGCATGCTCAAGTTGATGATGCCTGTGATCGTGATGTTGCCGGGTATTGCAGCCTATGTGTTGTACAAGAATGGCCATTTACCGCAATTGCATGGTGGCAGCAAGGATGGTGCCTACTCAGCAATCCTTGGATTTCTACCCAGCGGACTGAAGGGTCTGAGTGTGGCGGCGCTGACAGCGGCAATTGTGGCATCACTCGCCGGCAAGGCCAATAGTATTTCCACCATCTTCACGCTCGATATCTACAAAAAGTACTTCAAGACTGATGCATCGGAAACCAACATGGTGTGGGTGGGCCGCATTACGGTGTGGACCGCCATGATCGTGGCAGTGTTCTTCACCTGGGAGGACACACTTGGCATTGGAGGCGAGGGGGGATTTACCTTTATTCAGAAGTACACCGGATTCATCAGTCCGGGTGTATTTGCGATTTTTATTCTGGGAATGTTCTGGCCGCGTACCACAGGCCTGGCCGCGATCGCGGGTGTGATCACCGGGTTTGCGATGTCGGTGGTGTTCAACAACTATGCGCCGGCGTGGTTTGGCAATGAAACGATTCTTTACACTGCCTACTCCGATGGAAATGGCGGTTATGAAATTCCTTTTCTCATTTGCATGGGCTGGTCGTTCTTCTTCACCGTGCTGGTGATGGTTGTGCTGAGCCTCTTTGGACCTGCGCGAAACCCCAAGGCCTTCGCATTGGAAAAGGCGATGTTCAAACTTGAGCCGCGGATCTGGGCGATGATCATCACGATGCTGTGTATACTCACTGCGTTGTATGTGAAGTTTTGGTAAATAGAATCTGAGTCCTCACCCCCGGCCCCTCTCCAAGATGGAGAGGGGAGAAGTATGC
>JAIBBB010000172.1 GCA_019694905.1 Cyclobacteriaceae bacterium | reverse complement strand
CAATCACCTCGGCGCCCACAGCCTTCAGAATATTGATTTTTTCCTGGCTCTGCTTGTCGGCCATGGTGAAAATGCACTTGTAGCCTTTGGCTACGGCGGTGAGCGCCAGCCCCATGCCTGTGTTACCGGAAGTGCCCTCAATGATGGTGCCACCGGGCTTCAGCAAACCAGCCTTTTCGGCGTCTTCGATCATTTTGAGTGCCATCCGGTCTTTGGTGCTGTTGCCCGGATTAAAATACTCCACTTTGGCGAGTACGGTGCCTGGCAACCCGCGGACCAGTTTGTTGAGCTTCACCATCGGCGTGTCGCCAATGGTTTCAATGATGGATTGGTGTATTTTCTTTTTCATGTGCGCAAATCAATGGCAAAGTACGATTTTGAATCGGTCACCCCATGTGACAGAACGAAGGGGCCCGCGAATGGTTTTTGGTCCGGCCGGATTATTGCACCGGTTTTTCGGCAATTGCCCGTTTGACGGAAAACCTGACTTGCTGCTCCAAAATCCGTTTAACTTTACTCTTATGAAGAAATCCATTTGGATGGGTATGCTGTTGGCACTGGGTGCCGCGGTAGCCACCGGACAGAAGCCGCAGAACTATTTTCTGCTGGCAGGCACATACACAACCCGCGGCGCTGAGGGCATTTATGTGTACTCCTTTGACGCCCGGACCGGCAAGTCACAACCCGTGAGCGTGGTAAAGGGTCTTCGCAATCCATCCTTTCTGGTGGTGGCTCCTGACCAGCAACATGTCTATGCTGTGGCGGAAAATGAACCAGAGGGAAGTGTCTACGCACTGTCATTCAACCCCACCACGGGCCAGCTGAATCTCCTCAATGAGCAACCGAGCGGTGGTGCGCATCCTTGTTATATCGACATTGACGCCTCCGGCCAGTGGCTTTCTGTTGCCAACTACACGGGCGGCAGCGTGTCCCTGTTTCCCATTCTCAAAGATGGCAGGGTAGGTCCTGCCACCGACAAGAAGCAGCACGCCGGCAACAGCATCAATCCGGAGCGGCAGACATCGCCCCATCCCCATGCAGCGATGGTGGTGGCTTCGATGAATGAAGTGTGGGTGCCCGACCTGGGCCTCGACAAGATCTTCCGGTACAAAGTCAGCAACAGCGGAAAACTCATCACCCCCGAAGTATTTACTCAACCCGGCGGAAGCGGTCCCCGGCATGCGGCCGTGGCTGCCAACGGAAAATTTGCCTACGTGCTCAACGAGTTGAACGCCACAGTGACAGCCTTTACCTTGTCTCCAAAGATGACCTCACTGCAAACGCTGCCAACCCTGCCCGCTGAATTCAAAGACAAAAACTGGTGTGCGGACATTCATCTTTCAGGCGACGGCAAGTTTCTCTACGCCACCAACCGCGGCCACCAGTCCATTGTCACCTGGCAGGTGGATGACGCATCTGGCAGGCTGACGTTTGTAGACCGTGTGTCGGTGGGTGGTGTGTGGCCGCGAAATTTCCTGGTTGATCCCACCGACCAGTTTGTGCTGGTGGCCAATCAGGAGAGCGACAACATTGTTGTGTTCAGGAGAAATGCCCAAACAGGCAAGCTGACTTCCACCGGTGAAGAGATCAAGGTGTCGATGCCGGTGTGCTTGCGGATGATTCCGAAAAGATAGGTTACAGGAGTTTTTTGGCGCGATCGAGGTCGTCGGCATACCACTCTTCCTGACCCCGGTTGGCATCGAAGAAAAGTGTGGCCAGCGCATGGTAGCACATACAGGCCCGCAGCCGCTGGTCCCAGTTGGATGCATTGAAGTCGTAGGAGTAGCCCAATTGCTTCCACGCAGCGACGTAGTCAATCTGGTGTTGCGTGTGAAAGGCAAGTCCTGCCAGATCAAACAGGGGATCTCCCAATTTCATTTCGGGCCAGTCGAGAATGGCTGTCACCCGACCGCTGTCGGCAAGCACATTGTCAAATCCAAAATCGCCATGAATCCACTGGCGCATGTCGGGGCAGTGTTGTGCTGCAGCCATAAGTTCATCCATGATTCTGCGGGCGACAGACTCGTCGAGAAATGTTTTACTGAAAAGCGTAGACCATTCCAGGAACTTCTCGCCGCGTCGCCCATTCATGCGTCTCGGCCATTGTGCAAAGTCTGTGAGAAAATTCCGCCAGCGCGTATATGTGAACCTGACATTGCCGGCGCCATTCACCGGGCCAAAACCCTCACCTTGTGGCACGGGCAATTGACTGACCTTGTGTAGTTGCATCAGCAAGTCGGGGACCAGCCCGATGGCGTCTGTTTTTGAAAGGAGGTTGCTCGGGTTTCCCGGCATCCGCTCACTGACGGCGTACGACCAGCTGTCATCAAAGACACCCATCGTCTCCACTGCCGGCACAGGGAGATGCGGGCTGAAGTGAATGCCGGCAAACCAGTCGCACAAGAAGAAATCGAGCCTGGACCCAAGACGAATGACCTTTTCCTGATGATTAGATTGGAAAGACCACGCTGCGGAGAACACGCCTTCGTTCAGAAATTGGGGTGCGGTACAACCTGCGTACGCTGAGTTTTGCAAAAACTCATGGATGCGGATACCGTCGGGTTTCATTCACGGCGAATCACAAACCCGACATAGTTTTTGACCGGGGCGTTCTGCACAACCACTTCCGTTACACGCGCCCTTGGCGGGCCCTGGTGGCACCAGCGTTCGAGTGCGGTGAGTTGTTCATCTGTTCCTTCCGCTTCGATGTACACTGCGCCGTCAGGCAGATTCTGCACGATGCCGGTGATGCCTAGTGCTTCCGCTTTTTCCCGGGTGGCCACGCGGAATGACACGCCCTGCACCCGGCCCCACACGGTAATCTGTCGGAGGAGACGCGTCATCGCTATTTGCCGTAAATCTCGTTGAGTACGCCTGCCAACCGGATGCCGGCCTGCAGCAAGCGTTCGCGCACGATACCAAAATGCTGGTAGGTGTATTTGTAACCGAGGTTGCCGTCACCGATCGCATACACTTGCTTGCGGTACTGCATGGATTCGTACGCCCAGTCGAGGATGGAGGCCTTCTGCAATTTGGCTACCGCAAGTGCGTCGGGCTGCCCGAGAGACTCAGCGAGTTCGGTGTAACTCAGTTTGCTGTCGTCAATCATGCTGTTGTCCCACACAGAATGCAGATTAGTGTCGTTGCGGAACCACTTCACCTTGATCTTGTTTCCACCCTGGTCGTCGCAGCAGCCAACGTGCAGTGGCATGTGGATGTCGCCAACAAGATGGACAAGCATTTTCAGCGCTTCTTTTTCCTGCGCCCCGCTGAACTGACGTCCCTTCAGTTCGCGGACCAGTCGTTGCAACGTCATGATCACGTCTCCGTGCGGGTTCTTTTTGGATTGTTCATACGTCTGTCCTGTCTCGATCGTCACCCAGTGCCAGTCGGCCGTGTGATTGTACAGAGAGTCGGACCGGATCTCGTCCATCCAGGTGCCTGTCATGGCCAGCGACTCCTGGCCGAGGAGTGCGGTGATTTTCTTTTTTGCTTTTGCATTCAGGTTGTTCCACGCGATGAGCCCCACCGCCCGGTGGCCCGTAGGTCCCCAGGCGTTGGCCAGAAATGGAATGAGACAAAAGAGGGCAAGAAGACGGACAGATTTCATATTGGTTCGGGGAATTGACGGGCGAAAATTACTGGTTTCTGCGCATTAGTAAGGTGAAATCTAATGAACGGAGTCACGGAAAAGTAACATGGAATATTGGGCCTGTATCGTCGGTGTCCAAAGAATCTACGGAGGGCAGCGGGGAGGCTCAATTTGTGGCTACACAGGTGGAAAAAATGCTAACTTTACTTCTTCAAACCGTGTACGTATGGCATTGGTGGAACTTGTAATGCCCAAAATGGGCGAGAGTATCATGGAGGCGACCATCCTCTCCTGGCTTAAGAAGCCTGGCGACAGGATTGAGCAGGATGAATCCGTACTCGAAGTGGCTACCGACAAGGTGGATACGGAGGTGCCCTCTACCCATGCCGGGGTGCTAAAGGAAATACTCGCCAAAGACGGTGAGGTCGTGCCGGTAGGTAAGGCCATTGCCATTATTTCTACAGAAGTGGAGACATCGGTATCCGCTCCGGTATCGGCACCTGCACCAGTTGCAGTTACCCAAACCCCAGTGGCCGTGGCCAGCAGCAACGGTGCCAGCCACATGATGCCAGCCGTGAAGTCCAGTGCCCGGTTCTACTCGCCCCTGGTGCGCAACATTGCCCGTCAGGAAGGGCTTGAAGTCGCAGAACTGGATACCATTGCAGGTTCGGGACAGGAAGGTCGGGTTACCAAACATGACATTCTCGCGTACGTGGCTAACCGGCAACTTGGCAAGAGTGTAACCATGGCAAAGAGCGCTCCGCTTGTGCCTGCCAGCATGAGTGCCGGCGATGAAATCATTCAGATGGACCGCATGCGCAAGATGATTGCCGAGCGCATGGTGGACTCCAAGCGGATTTCTCCGCACGTCACTTCCTTCGTGGAAGCAGACGTGACCAACATTGTTTTCTATCGCAACAAAGTGAAGGGCGACTTCCAGAAGAAGGAAGGGGAGGCGCTCACGTTCACACCGTTCTTTATCCACGCAGTGGTTCGGGCCATCAAAGATTTCCCGATGATCAACATCCAGGTCGATGGCGACAAGATCATCCGCAAGCGTGACATCAACATGGGAATGGCAGTGGCCCTGCCCACGGGCAATCTCATCGTGCCCGTCATCCGCAATGCCGACCAGTACAGCCTGAAAGGTTTGGCCAAAGTCGTCAATGACCTCGCCGCGCGGGCACGGGACAACAAATTGAAGCCCGATGAGCTGGCTGGCGGTACGTACACCATTTCCAACGTAGGCTCTTTTGGCAATGTGATGGGTACACCCATTATTGTGCAGCCGCAGGTGGCGATACTGGCCCTGGGTGCCATCCAGAAAAAACCCGCCGTACTTGAAACACCTTATGGCGATGTGATCGCAATCCGGCATAAAATGTTCCTGTCTCACTCCTACGACCACCGTGTGGTGGATGGTGCACTCGGCGGCAGCTTCGTGCGCAGGGTGGCAGACTATCTGGAGCAGTTCGATACCGACACAGTGCTGTAGTCACCCGTATCCAAATCGATTAATCCTTATTCCAATCCCATGTTTGCATTGACCCTTGCACTGATCGTTGTGGTTGGTGTGCTCCTGTATAACTACCTGAAGTATCGTGCCAGGATCAAGCATACCGGGCTGCTTGGCGACTGGCCTGTGAAGCCCTGCTCACTCGATGAAGTGGATCCGATCTTTCACACCAATGAATTCGGTCCCACATTGGATGCGCAGGTAAAGTTTGTTGGCAGAGGTAATCTGGTTGTTCCCGGAGGTACGTCAGACACCGAGGCCTGGATTCTGGCAACTTTGGCAAAAAAGTCACAACACATTTTTGAATTCGGGACCTGCACCGGAAAGACCACCTATCTGATGGCAGCCAACGCACCGGCAGGCGCTAAGATTACCACCCTGACGCTGGAGCCATCTTTGCTCCCCGAATACAAGGACGAATCTTCCGACAGCAAGCGCGCCGTGAGAGACGCCTTGCGCGAATCTGTATTTACAACCTTTATGTATTCCGGTACCGACGTTGAGAACAAGGTTACGCAACTGTTCATGGACAGCAAGAATTTTGATCCGACGCCCTACAAAGGAAAGATGGACCTCATCTTCATCGACGGCTCACACGCTTATTCCTATGTGCTGGCAGATACAGAGAAGGCGTTTGAGATGGTAGCCCCCGGCGGGATTATCCTATGGCACGATTACAGAGGCCCTTTTGATACCCGCGATGTGTACAAAGCTTTGAACAAGGTGGCCAGTGGGAAAACTTTGAGAAATATCAAGGAGACCTCGTTGGTTGTTTACAAGCAACCTGCGTGACGAAGTCTTGCCTTGATGGGAAGGCGGGCGTCTAGTTGAGGCTGTCTCCGGGCAGTCCAAACCACGGACGGAACCGTACAATCAGATTGCCCGCTTTGACATGGGGATCTTCAGCAAAGATCTTCCGGAGTTCGGTGGTGTCTGTCAGCGGACTGATGCCGATTCCTCTGATGTCGCCGTCGTCGTCGAACGGGCCAAAAATCGGCAGTATGCCCCTGGCTTTCAGTGAGAACAGATATTGCAGGTGTGCCATCTGCGTCTTCTTGCCGGCCTCTCCAGTTTCCTTGCCGCGGTTGGGGCCCTTATGCAGCAATACCATTGTGTAGGCCTTGCCGCGGGAGACCGCTTTCATTACTTCGTCGGCGGGCGGAACCTGCTGGGTCGAGGCGGGCAGGGCCAGCAGAAATCCCAACAGTGCACAGGCAAAAATTCTCATGGTGGTGACTTGTTTTACATGACCAAAATGGTCATCCGGTGTCAATTTTACAAATCATTGAATGTGTGGGCGATAGGGGGCAATGGTGGGCGGCAAAGGCACCTGATTTTCTTACGGCCCGGTCGATGATTTCAAAGCCTGTTCCCTATATTTGTGCGGTTTAAATTCACCTGAAGAATGCTTACCGTAACGATTACCTCTGCTGTTGCTTTTACCCTGGTTATCCTGTTGTTGGTGTGGCTCCTGTTGCTGGCCCAGAAGAAACTGGTGCAGTCAGGACCTGTGAAGATCATGATCAACGGCGAGAAATCAATTACCGTTTCGGCGGGCAGTTCACTGCTGTCTACGCTGGCCAACGAGAAGATTTTTCTTCCCTCTGCTTGCGGCGGCGGCGGCACCTGTGCCATGTGCAAATGTGTGGTGGAGTCCGGCGGCGGTGATGTATTGCCCACGGAAGTAGGTCACCTCTCCCGTCAGGAGCGCAAAGAGAATGTGCGCCTCGGTTGTCAGGTGAAAGTCAAGCAGGATCTCAACATCCGAATCCCTGAAGAAATCTTCGGTATCAAGAAGTGGGAGTGCGAGGTTGTTTCAAATTACAACGTATCCACCTTCATCAAGGAATTCGTGGTGAAACTTCCTCCTGGTGAAACTCTGAAGTTCGAAGCGGGTGGTTACATCCAGATTGATGTGCCGCCGATTGAAGTTGAATACAAGGGCATTGATATCACACCTCACCCGGATCTGGGCCACAAACCTGATGTGTTCCAGAGTGACTGGGACAAGTTCAAACTGTGGGGGCTGAAGATGAAGAATGAAGAGCCGATCTTCCGCGCCTACTCGATGGCCAACCACCCCGCTGAAGGAAATATCGTCATGCTCAACATCCGCGTGGCCACACCGCCGTGGGATCGCCAGAACAACAAGTGGATGGACGTGAACCCTGGTATCTGCTCATCTTATATCTTCTCCCGCAAGCCGGGCGACAAAGTAACGGTGAGCGGTCCTTACGGTGAATTCCACATCAACAAGACCAAGCGTGAGATGATCTACATCGGCGGTGGTGCCGGTATGGCTCCCCTCCGGGCGCAGATCTTCCACTTGTTCCATACAGAGAAGACCAACCGCAAAGTATCTTATTGGTACGGTGGCCGCTCGAAAAAGGAACTGTTCTATACTGAGCACTTCCGCAAAATCGAGAAGGACTTCCCGAACTTCAAATTCTACATCGGTCTTTCTGAACCGCTTCCCGAGGACAACTGGAAGGTGAAGACCAGCCTGGATGATGCGAATGCCGACGGCTATATCGGATTTATCCACAAGTGTTTGTACGATAACTATCTCGGCAAGCACGAGAGCCCTGAGGATGTGGAGTTCTATCTCTGCGGCCCGCCCATGATGAACGCTGCTGTGCTGAAGATGCTCGACGACATGGGTATTCCGAAGGAGAATATCCGCTTCGACGACTTCGGCGGTTAATTCATGAAATAAGAATCTTAAGAACAGCCCGGTCACATCGGGCTGTTTTGCTTTCAAAAGAATATGGTCAACGATCCAGAACTCAGCGGCAAATACCTCGGCACCATCTCCGCCGATTTTGTCAAGGTGGCCGATACCATCCGGGAAGCTTCTTACCGCATCCGCAAGGCGGGTTTCGAATGTCCCATTTTCGTCATTGGCCATGAGGTGGTGCCGATCGGACAGTTGTTGCTCGACAAGAACCTTCTGGAGTTGAACTGGAACTACAACGCTTCCTTTCTGAATGAGTTCGTGCAACGGGAGCTGGTGGCCGCGGACAAGGAGGAGGCGTTCCGCGCTACCTACAAGGACCCGGATGAATTCTGTTGTCTGTTTGTGGTGGACAAAGAATTCACGCGCTTTGTGTTCATTCCTTACCCGGAGGACTAGCGGTCTATCCCCGATCTGTTATCTGCTAGAAATGCGTCCACCCCTGGGCGGTGAGCGGCATCACCGTACCCTGCTTGGACACCATGATATTCTGTGCTGCGTTTTCGTGCACGTATCCGATGAAGTGGATGTCGGGATGGTTCTTCAGTTTTTCGTATGCTGACTGCGGGACAGTGAACAAGAGTTCGTAGTCTTCGCCACCGTTGAGCGCGCAGGTGACGGGGTCGAGTTTGAATTCAACTGCTGTCTGGTAGGCCTGCTGGTCGATTGGCAGCTTGTCTTCAAAGATGCGGACGCCCACCTTCGACTGTTTGGAGAGGTGGAGCAGCTCGCTCGCCAGTCCGTCGGAAATATCAATCATCGCGTGGGGCACGATGCCCAGGTCGCGCAGTTCGTGCACGATGTCCATACGGGCTTCGGGCTTGAGCTGGCGGCGAACGATGTAGTCATAGGCTTCGAGCTGAGGCTGTGCGTCGGGGTTGGCGAGATACACTTCCTTCTC